>JAEXXY010000174.1 GCA_023451855.1 Actinomycetes bacterium | reverse complement strand
GGCAGCGCCGGCGGGCGCGTCGAGGGCGACCTCCTGGCTGACGATCCGCACGACCTCGGCCTCCGACGTCGCCGCGAGCAGCGCGTCCTTGAAGTCCTGCTTCATGAGGGCGCGCGCCAGCTTCGGCAGCATCTGCATGTGCGCGTCACCGCCGCCCTCGGGGGCCGCGATGAGGAAGATGAGCCGGGCCGGGCCGTCCTTGGCGCCCCAGTCGATGCCCTCGCTGCGGCCGAACACGAGCGAGGGCTCGGTGATGGCGGCGCTGCGGGCGTGCGGGATGGCGATGCCGCCGGGCAGGCCGGTGGCCATCGTCTCCTCGCGGGTGCGGACGTCGGCGAGGAACTGGTCGAGGTCGGTGCAGCGGCCGGTCGCGACGAGGCGCTCGCCGAGCGTGCGCGTCGCCTCGTGACGGTCGGCACCGGCGAGGTCGAGGACGACCTGCTCTTCGGTGATGAGGGACATGCGGGTTTCCTTTCGGTTCAGCCGGCGAGGCGCCAGGTGAAATCAGGGGTGTCGGTGCTGTCGACGGGGATGCCGAGGAGGTCGGCGGGGGTGGGGACGCGGCTGCCGGGCAGCGTCACGGCCGCGGCGCCCCAGAGGACTCCGGTGGCGAGGGCGTCCTCGGGGGCCTGCCCGGTGGACAGGCCGTGCAGGAGGCCGGCGAGCATGCAGTCGCCGGCCCCGACGGTGGACAGCGGGGCGGTGATCGTCGCGCGGGCGTGGACGGCTCCGTCGTCGGTGACGAGGAGCGCGCCGTCGCCGCCGAGGCTCACCGCGACGCACTCGATCCCGTTCGTGACGAGGTCGAGGGCGGCGTCACGGACGTCACCGAGGGTGGGCAGGTCGTGCCCCACCACCTCGGCGAGCTCCTCGTGGTTGGGCTTGATGAGGCTCGGGCGGGCCGCGACGGCCGCGGCCATCGGGGCTCCCGAGGAGTCGACCGCGACGCGGACGCCGAGGTCGCGGACGCGTCGGACGAGCGTCGCGTAGAGGTCGGTCGGGGCGCCGGGCGGAAGGCTCCCGCAGCCGACGACCCAGTCGGTGTGGGTGGCCGGGTCCTCGGCGAGACCGACGGTGGCGGACAGGAGCGCGTCGACCTCGGCGGCCGACAGGGTCGGGCCGGGCTCGTTGAGCTTGGTCGTGGTGCCGTCGGGCTCGAGGACGCTGATGTTCATCCGCACCGTGCCGGCGACCGGGACGCTGTGGCGTCGGACGCAGGACGCGTCGAGCAGCTCCTCGAGCAGATGACCCTCGGGGCCGCCGACGGGCAGGACGGCGACGGTGTCGCCGGCGTTGGCCGCCAGGGCGCGGGAGACGTTGACTCCCTTGCCGCCCGGGTCGATCCGGCTCTCGGTGGCACGGTGCACCTCGCCGCGGCGCAGGGCGTCGATGACGACGGCGCGGTCGACGCTCGGGTTCGGCGTGAGCGTGACGATCATGCGGTCACCACCTCGGGTCCGGCGGCCCGGATGTCGGCCGCGACGTCGTCGGGCAGGTCGGTGTCGGTGACGAGCACGTCGACCTCGTCGAGGCCCGCGAAGCGGTGCAGGTGGTCATCGCCCGCCTTGCTCGAGTCGGCGAGCACGACGGCGGTGCGCCCGGCGGCGACCATGGCGCTCTTGACGACGCCCTCGGACTGGTCGGGGGTCGTGAGGCCGCGGGCGACCGACAGGCCGTTGGTGCCGAGGAAGGCGACGTCGACGACGACGTCGCGCAGGGCGTTGACGGCCCAGATGCCGACCGACGCGCCGGTGAGGGGCCGCACGCTCCCGCCGACGACATAGAGGGAGATGCCGGGGCGGGCGCAGAGGATGCCGGCGATCTGGACGCTGTTGGTGACGACGGTCAGCTCGGCGTCGGCCGGGAGCAGCTCGGCGAGCGCCTGGGTGGTGGTGCCGGAGTCGAGGACGATGCTGCCCCCGGCCGGCACGTGCTCGAGGGCGCGGGCGGCGATGCGGCGCTTGACGTCGGCGAGGCGGCCGAAGCGGGTGGCGAGGTTGGGCTCGACCTCGAGGCGCTCGACGGGGATCGCGCCGCCGTGGACCCGACGCAGGGAGCCGCGCCGCTCGAGGGCGGACAGGTCGCGGCGGATGGTCTCGGCGGCGACCCCGAGGGAGTCGGCGAGCGCCGTGACCTCGACCCGGCCGGCCTGACGCGCCTCGCTCATGATGCGCTGCTGGCGCTCCGCTGCGTACATCGGACCCCTTCGTCCTGTCGTGCCGGTTCGTGCCGTGTCGTCTGGTGCTGCCTGACACTGGGCCCCTCGTGGCCCGGTCCTTCCATGGAACCACCGAAGCGGACCCAAGTAAAGAGATTCGGGCACCCGTTTTTGTGGACATCACGCCGCGAGAACGCACGTCGACCCGTGTCCCGTGAACGAACCGGGTCCAAACGGGCAGCCAAGGCACCCGTCCCCGCGGGGTGGGCGGCGAACGGGCGTGGTCGGTCAGGCTGTCGGTCAGCCGGGGCCGGGCGCCTCGATGACGGACAGGACGTTGCCCGACGGGTCGGTGAACCACGCGATGAGCGGGCCACCCTTGCGGAAGATCCCCGACGCGTCGGTCTCGTTCGGCGTGCCCTCGTAGCGCTCGAAGGTGACGCCCCGCGAGGTCAGCTCGGCGACGGCCGACTCGATGTCGTCGACGGGGAAGTTGAGGATCGTGTACGTGGCCGGCGTGTGGTCCGGCTTCGGGTAGACGATGACCGGGCGGTCGCCCGCGAGGTGCAGCGTCAGCATGCCGTTCTCCTCGGTGACGCGCAGACCGAGCGTGTCGCCGTAGAAGGTCCGGGCGGCGTCGACGTCCTTGACGGCGAAGCCGCTGAACGCCTTGGAGTTCTCGAGCACCAGGGTCCCCTCTCGTCGTGGTCGTCCTCCCAGTGAACTCCTCGACGCGGCCCCGTGGAGGCCCGATGGGGCCTCGTTGCCGGCCTCGTGACGGTGCGCGTCGTTACGATCGGCCCGTGAGCGCCAAGCCCGCCGTCGTCGCAGCGCCCAGTACCGCCGATCCGTCCGGGGTGCGGGAGGTGCGCGTCTCGAGCCCGGACCGCGTGTTGTGGCCGGCGTCGGGAATGGCCGACGGCAAGCCGGTCACCAAGCTCGACATGGCCGAATACCTTGTCGCCGTGGCGGACCCGCTGCTGCACGCGCTCGGCGACCGGCCGGTGACGCTCCAGCGCTTCCCCGAGGGCATCGAGGGCGAGGAGTTCTTCTCCAAGAACCCGCCCAAGGGCGTGCCCGACTGGGTGCGCACCGTCATGTGCACGTATCCGTCGGGGCGGCGCCACCCGCAGCTCGTCGTCGACGAGGTGGCCACGGCCGTGTGGGCCGCGCAGATGAACACCATCACCTTCCACCCGTGGCCGGTGCGCACCGGCACCATCGACAACCCCGACGAGCTCCGCATCGACCTCGACCCGCAGCCCGGACGCGGGTTCGCCGACGCGGTGGAGGCGGCGTTCGCGCTGCGCGAGGTCATGTCCGAGATCGGCCTGACGGCGTGGGCCAAGACGTCCGGCAACCGCGGCGTGCACGTCTACGCCCGCGTGGCGCCGACGCACGAGTTCCTCGACGTGCGCCACGGCGTCATTGGCATCGCCCGCGAGCTGGAGCGTCGCCTGCCCGACCTCGTCACGACGTCGTGGTGGAAGGAGGAGCGCGGCGAGCGCGTCTTCGTCGACTTCAACCAGGCCTGCCGCGACCGCACCATCGCGTCGGCCTACTCGCCGCGCCCGCTGCCCGGCGCCCCGGTGTCGACGCCGCTGACGTGGGACGAGCTGCGCGAGGCCGACCCCAAGGCCCTGACGCTGCGCACCGTGCCCGAGCTCGTCGCGTCGCGCGGGCACGCGTGGGAGGGCATGGACGACGCCGTCGGCGATGTTGCCGCCGCGATCGCCTTGTGGGACAAGGACATCCACGAGCGCGGCTTGGGCGAGCTGAACTTCCCGCCCGACTACCCGAAGATGCCGGGCGAGCCGCCCCGGGTGCAGCCGAGCAAGCGCCGCCAGGACAAGGCCGACGCCGAGTACATGGCTCCGAAGGCCGAGCGCGACGCCGATCTGCGCGAGGTGTGGGGCGAGGTCGTGCCGCCGGTGCCGCCCATGCTCGCCAAGCCGGTCAAGGACTTCTCTGCGGTCAAGGCCGAGGTGCTCTACGAGCCCAAGTGGGACGGCTTCCGCTCGATCATCTACCGGGCCGGCGACCTCGTCGAGATCGGCTCGCGCAACGAGAAGCCGATGACGCGCTACTTCCCCGACGTCGTCGAGGCCGTGCTCGCGAACTTCCCGGACAAGGCGGTCATCGACGGCGAGATCGTCCTCGTGTCACCGGAGTCCGGCGACCGGCTCGACTTCGACCTGCTCCAGCAGCGCATCCACCCGGCCGCCTCGCGGGTCAGGAAGCTCGCAGCCGAGACGCCGGCGTCGTTCGTCGCCTTCGACCTGCTCTCCCTTGACGGCGTCTCGTACGTCGACCGCCCGTTCAGCGAGCGCCGGGCGGCGCTCGAGAAGGCGCTGGCCGACGCGTCCGCCCCCGTCCACCTGACGCCGGCGACCGCCGACGCCGAGGTGGCACGCGGCTGGTTCACCCAGTTCGAGGGTGCGGGGCTCGACGGCGTCATCGCCAAGCCCGTCGACGTGCACTACGAGCCCGACAAGCGGCTCATGTTCAAGATCAAGCACGAGCGGACCGCCGACTGCGTCGTCGCCGGCTACCGCGTGCACAAGAGCGGCCCCGACGCCATCGGCTCGCTGCTGCTCGGCCTCTACGGCGCCGACGGGCAGCTGGCGTCGGTGGGCGTCATCGGCGCCTTCCCGATGGCGCGGCGGAGGGAGCTGTTCGCCGAGCTCCAGCCGCTCGTGGCCGAGTGGGACGAGCACCCGTGGAACTGGGCGGCACCGGCGGAGGGCACCGAGGGCGTGCGCAACCCGCGGTCTTCGGAGTACTCGCGGTGGAACAACGGCAAGGACCTCTCGTTCGTGCCGCTGCGGCCCGAGCGCGTCGTCGAGGTGCGCTACGACCACATGGAGGGCGACCGGTTCCGCCATACGGCCCAGTTCGTCCGGTGGCGGCCCGACCGGGAGCCCGAGTCGTGCACGTACGCCCAGCTCGAGGAGCCGGTCAGCTACGACCTGGCCGACGTCCTGTCCGCCCGCGGCGACTGACCTCAGGCCGGGCGGCCGGTGGCGATCCGGACGAGCGAGACGAGCAGGCCGAACCCGCTGCCGACGAAGCCGAGGGCGAGCAGCACCCGCGTGACGACCGTCCACGCCGAGTCGGGCCCGAAGTCGAACGGGAACACCGTCCACAGCTCGATGAGGGCGACGATCCCGAACCCGATCGTCACGACGTCGCCGAGCGCCCGCAGCCGGGGCGCCCTGACGAGGGCCGTGACGACGTTGACGACGATCGAGGCGATGATCGCCGCGTTGACCGCCGGGAGGACGCGGGGGGTCTCGGCGGTGAGGAACGGCACCGCCTGCCAGCCCGGGGCCACGTTGATGAGGTAGTAGATGACCCCGTTGACGACGGCCGCGCCGAGGTTGCCGCCGGCGACGGACGCCGGCGACGGCACGCGCGCCCCGTGCCTGGTGTGGACGGTGTGCTGGGGGTCCAGCTGGGTGGACATGGGGACTCCTTCCCGGTCCTGCCGGTTGATCAGCCGGTCACCCGGTTGGTCACTCGGTGGGGGTGTGCTGCGAGAGGTCGGGCCGGTGGGCGGGCTGGGGCTCAGCCGGCGCGGGTGGCCCGGCCGACGCGTCCGACGGCGGTGGTGGTGGCGGTGGAGATGGCGGCGGTGGTGGCGGCGCGTCCGGTGGGACGACCGCGTCGGTCCGCGGCGAACCGGTCGGCAGTGGCTGCGGCGGCGCCTCGGACCCGCCGTTGTCGAACCGGAACGGCGGGTAGACGTCGGTCATGAGCACCGCGTACACCATGACCCGGTACACCCAGCGGTTGAGACCGATGACGACGTCGAAGAGGCCGCGCGGCATCGACCCGCTGAAGAGCAGCACGAGGCCGGAGACGAACACGAGGATGCTGAGCACGCCCGGCCAGCCGCCGACGCGCACACCGTTCTCGTCGGTGTGCGACTGGGTGCCCACGATGAGGGCGACGATGATCCAGTGCGGAAGCAAGAGCAGCCACTTGACGAAGATCAGCCCGCGCGAGAGGCGCTCGGGGTAGGCGACGTCGAGTCGGGCGTCGTCACCGGGCTGCGGGTCGAGCGAGAACTCCGGGTAGCGGTCGGTGCCGAGCCCGCCGGTGCTGCAGTAGTGCATGACCCGCCAGCTCCAGCGCATGACGCCGACGTTGAAGTCGAAGAGGCCGCGCGGGTAGCGGCCGGTGAAGAGGATGGCGAACCAGGCGATGAAGGTCGTGACGCCGAACGCGATCCAGAGCGCCAGCAGGACGATGAAGTGCGGGATCGCGAGGAACCACTTGACGAGCCACATCCAGCGGGACAGGTCCGGCGCGATGCGGGCCTCGAGCACCACGGGGTGCTCCGGAGTCGGCATCGCGCCGCCCGCGAAGGCAACGGGTGTGGGCGCTGTGGCGACGGGGACGGCGCCCATGGCCACCGGTGTGCCGGTGGGCGGCGGCGCACCCGAGGCGCTCCTCGTACGGTCGTTGCCCCGCACCCCGGCCACGACGAGCAGCACCCCGGCGACGAACATCACGAGGCCGATGACGACCATCGCGATGGCGACGGGCACGAGCGCCGAGGACTTGACGGCGGCGACGGCCGTCACGGACACCCCGGGCTGCCCGGACGCGTTGAGCACCGCGACGCTCCAGCTGCCGGAGGTGGCGGTCCAGGTGAGTGTCTGGGTGCCGGCGCCGGAGGCCTTGGCAACCCAGAACGTCTGCGTGGCAGGCGGATCCACTGATCCGCTGCCGGGAACCGATCGGGCGGTGACGACGCCCTGCGGGCTGAGGCTGACGACCTGGTCGTGGGCGGCGCTCGAGAGGTACTGGTCGAGGTCGGCCGACGGGGCGACGCCGACGAAGACGGGGTTGACCCCGTCCGCCGGGGTCACCGAGAGGCGCAGCTGGAGGTCGAGGCGGTCGATGACGGTGCTCGGCCCGTCGAGCCGCACCATCGTCTGTGGTCCGGTGACGGCGACGCCGGAGGAGGAAAGACGGTCGATGGTCACGGAGTGCCACCCGCCCGAGTCCCGCGTCACCGCCTCGAACACCCCGATGGCACCACCGCCGATGAGCAGGCCCAACCCCGGCAGGAGGAGCAGGCAGCCGATGACCAGCATGACGACATGACGTGTTCTCATGGCGAACTCCATTGACGGCTCTACATCTTCGACGCTAGGCCGCTCTCACGGGCAGGTCTCGGGAATGTGACCCAGGAGTCGTGGGAACCGGCCGTGAGTCGACCGTCATGCGGGGTTTCGGACGATGTGCGAGGGACGCGTCGTCTCCTGAGTCACCTTTTGGCTGCGCCCCGCCGGGCGCGGCGGGACGATGGGAACGGAGGCAGAGCCCATGAGCATCCTGATCGTCTACGAGTCCATGTTCGGCAACACGGCCGCGATCGCCGAGGCCATCGCCGACGGGATCCGCCACCCACGCGGTGCGCCGCCCGGCAGCCCACCAGGCACCCGAACCCCAGAACCGGGCGGCCACCCCACCACGGTCTGCGTCCTTCCCGTGACGCAGGCCCCCAGCACGATCCCGGACGACGTGCAGCTGTTGCTCGTCGGCGGCCCGACCCACGCGTTCTCGATGTCACGCGACTCGACGCGTGCCGACGCCGCACGCCAGGGCGCGTGGGGGTCGGTGCGGCGAGGCATCCGCGAGTGGATCCACGACCTCATCCCGAGCGAGGACCTGCGGGTGCTCACCTTCGACACCCGCGTGCACGTCCGGATGATGCCCGGGTCGGCCGCCAAGCAGGCCGCGATCGCCCTGCGCCACCAGGGTTTCCGACGGGCGGAGCGCGGTCAGAGCTTCTGGGTGGGCGGGGTCTCCGGGCCGCTGTCGCACGACGAGCTCGTGCGTGCCCGTGCCTGGGGCGGCTTCCTCGCCACCCTGCTCGTTCCCGCCTGAGGGAAAAATGTGGGGCCCGGCTCGCGGTGCGAGTCCGGGCCCCGGTGGCGGTTCACGTACCACATCGGGCCAACCGCCGAAGTCTTTGCGTCGTCATGAATTCTTCCGACTTCATCCATTGAAACGGCGCAGACACGCCGAATCCGGCCGATTGCGAATTCCTTGCGTGAATGCAGCAAGGGCCTAGCGACGCGTCATACAGTTCCCGCAGGACCCCCCGAGCCCCCGCGAGGACCACGATGCAGAGCAGCACGTTCACGCTGACCACCCCCGACGGCACCGAGGTGTTCGTCAACCGCTGGCTGCCCGACGGCGAGGCCAAGGGCGTCGTGCAGATCTCGCACGGCATGGCCGAGCACTCGTCGCGGTACGCCCGGTTCGCCGAGCGGCTGACCGCCCGTGGCTACGCCGTCTACGCGTCGGACCACCGGGGGCACGGGCGCACGTCCGGCACGCGCGGCCTCTTCGCCGACGACGAGGGGTGGCAGACCGTCGTCGACGACCTGCGCGCCGTCACCGACCGCGCGCTCGAGGAGCACCCCGGGCTGCCGGTCTTCCTCGTCGGGCACAGCATGGGCAGCTTCCTGGCCAGGTCGTACGCCGCCCAGCACGGCGCGTCCCTCTCGGGCCTCGTCCTGTCCGGCACGGCGGGCAGCGCCGGATCTCTCGGCAACGTCGGTGTGCTCGTCGCGACCGCCCAGGCGCGCATCCGCGGCCACGAGCATGCAAGCGGCCTCATGAACTCGCTGACCTTCGGGCAGTACAACGCCGCGTTCAAACCGACACGCACCGACTTCGACTGGCTCTCGCGCGACCCGGCGGAGGTCGACAAGTACGTCGCCGACCCCGACTGCGGCTTCGTCTTCACCGCGGGCGGCTTCGTCGACCTGCTCAAGGGCCTGGCCGCCGTCAACACCGACCGGCTCGTGTCGCGGATCCCCAAGACGCTTCCGGTCCACCTCGCGTCCGGCTCGATGGACCCGGTGTCCAAGAACGGCAAGAGCGTGCACGAGGTCGCCGACCAGCTGCGACGTGTCGGCGTCGAGGACGTCACCGTGACGATCTGGCCCGGCGCCCGGCACGAGATCCTCAACGAGACGAACCGCGACGAGGTCGAGACCGAGATCGCCGACTGGATCGACGCCCACCTCCCCGCCTGACGAGGTTCGGCGAGCACCAGGCCCAGATCGTCCGTTCCCGCCCCTGTGCAGGACCGGTGCTCGACCGCTACCGTCGGGGCATCGGGGAGTCGCCACCACAACGGCGGGCGACGAGGTCTGCCTGCACGGTCCGGTGGACGTCGGCGTCGCGCCACACGCACGTCAAGGAAACCGCTGTCGCCGGGCGGAGTCCGAAGCGTCGATGCCCGGCGCGAGATCTTCGGAGCACTCACATGGACCGAGCATTTCGCCCTGCCGTCGCGGCCGTCGCCGCTGCGGTCCTCGCCGGTATCGGCGCCCTCAGCGCGTCGACCGCCTCAGCCGCCCCGCCGCCGAGCGGGTGCGGCACGAGAGTCAACAACACCACCGCCCTGCTGCTCGAGTGCGTCACGGTCGACGGCGTCCGCGAGCACCAGGCCGCCCTCCAGGCGATCGCCGACGCCAACGGGGGCACGCGCGTGTCCGGCAGCGCCGGCTACGACGCGTCGGTCGACTACGTCACCGGACGCCTGCGCGCCGCGGGCTGGCGCGTCACCACCCAGCCGTTCCAGTTCCAGACGTTCGTCTCGCTGACGCCGTCGGTGCTCGAGCAGCGGTCACCCGGACCGGTGGGGCCGCTCCCGCACGCGATCATGAGCTACTCGGGCAGCGGCGACGTCACGGCAGCGGTGAGCCGACCCGGTGGTGACGCCCGCGGCTGCACCGCGACGGACTGGGCGGGCTTCACCGCCGGGTCGATCGCGCTCGTGTCGCGGGGCACCCCCGACGGGCAGCCCCCGTGCACGTTCGCGATCAAGGCTCGCAACGCCCGCGCCGCCGGAGCCGTCGGCGTGGTCATCTACAACAACATCGCCGGGCCGCTCAACGGGACGCTCGGCGCCGACTTCACCGAGAACATCGGGGTCGTCGGCATCGAGCAGTCGCTCGGCTTCCAGCTCGCGAGCACGCCCGGGCTCGTGCTGCGGCTCAAGACCGACACCCTGCGCGGCATCGCGACGACGGCCAACGTCCTGGCCGAGCTGCCGGGCAAGAACACCCGCAACGTCGTCATGGCCGGTGCGCACCTCGACTCGGTCAACGCCGGGCCCGGCATCAACGACAACGGCAGCGGCTCGGCCGCCCTGCTCGAGGTGGCCGAGAACCTCGGGAAGGTCAAGCCGCAGAACACGATCCGCATCGCATGGTGGGCCGCCGAGGAGTCGAACCTCGTCGGGTCGACCTACTACGTCAACAATTTGTCGGCGACCGAGCTGCAGCGCATCGCGCTGTACCTCAACTTCGACATGGTCGGCTCGCCGAACCACGTGTTCTTCGTCTACGACGGTGACGACTCCGACGGGGAGCTTCCCGGTGGCCCCGGCCCGACCGGGTCGGCGCAGATCGAGAAGACGTTCGAGGCCTTCTACGCCTCGCGCGGCATCCCGTTCAAGGGCACCGACTTCAGCGGACGCTCCGACTACGGGCCGTTCATCGCCAACGGGGTGCCCTCGGGTGGCCTGTTCACCGGGGCCGAGGGCATCAAGACGGCCGCGGAGGCGGCGCTGTGGGGCGGCACGGCCGGCAGCGCCTACGACCCCTGCTACCACCAGGCCTGCGACACGTACGCCAACGTCAACCTGACCGCGCTCGACGTCAACAGCGACGCCATCGCCGACGCCGTCCTGCGCTACGGCATGAGCACCACGCTCATCAACGGGACGAAGTCCAAGGGCAACTTCCGCCCGCCGGCCGACCCCGGCGCGCCCGCCACGAGCTGAGGACGACAAGGGGGCCGGACGCGTCGGGGAAGGGTGTCGACGCGTCCGGCCCCTGGCCGTGCGCCCGGGAGGTGACGCACGGGCCGGCGACACGCGTCAGGTGAGCGGGGTGCCGACGGGGAGGCCGGCGAGCGCGCCGTCGGGCACGACGTGCACGCAGCCCCACTCGAGGCCCCGACGCGTCATGACGTCGGGGCTCGTCACGTGCCGCAGCCGGCCGCCCTCGGCGTACCAGACCGGGGCCGAACTCTGCTCGCGCAGCAGCGTGTGGTCGCGCGGCGTCGACCGGAGCCCGGCGAGCGAGCCCTGCGGGATCTCGCGCACGGCATTCCAGTCGAGGTGCAGCGTGTCCATCCACGCCGGCGACGGGATGCCGAACGCCTTGCCGCCGTACACGACGTAGACGCCGTCGGTGCCGCGCTCGCGCACCAGCGTGCCGTTGCCGGGGCACGTCGACACGTGCGCCATCGAGCCGGGCTTGGCGGCCACGACGTCGGCCCAGCGGTAGCCGCCGGCGTCGAGCTCGGCGGGCGACGGGATCCAGAACGCCGCGCCGCCACGGATGACGTTGATGCGCGGGTCGGTCGAGTCGTGCAGGAGGCGGCCGTTGGCGAGCCACGACGGCGTCTTGCGGCTGTACGAGCCGACGAAGAGGCCGCGCCACGTCTTACCGTTGCTGCCGGTGATGGCGCGCTCGGCGGGGTCGTCGACGGTCGTGAGGCGGATCCGCACCTCGACGCCGGGGTTGTTGTTGTCGTAGACGAGCACGTAGGTGTAGCGGCTGTCCTGCTCCCAGCCGTACGCGACGACCTGGTGGTCGTGGCCCAGCTGCGTGACGTCGCGGCCCTGGGTGAGGCCGAGGAGCACGGGCTGGCCGGAGTTGAGCCGCGCCTTGAGCTTCGGCAGCTCGTCCTCGCGGGTCATGCGGGCAACTCCCTTGCCGCGCAGCCAGGTCGGGTGGTCGAGGCTCGTGGCGTACTGCACGAACTTCACGCCGTTGTCGACGAAGGTGTCCATGAGACGGTCGTAGACGTAGTCGGCCAGGAGCGTGCCGTCCTGCGGCAGCGAGCGGTTCTCCGGGACGCCGAGGCCGGCGTACCAGTAGTCCATCGAAGCCGCCGCCATGCCGCCGCAGCGGCCGCCGGTCGTGACGTCGATGCCCAGCGCGGGGATCCGCAGCACGTGGTTGGTGAAGGAGTTGCTGAACGCGAAGCCGTGCTCGGCCGGCGTGAAGGCGATGCGCATGGTGGTGCTCTTTCTGCTCTGGTGGAACGGTTCGGGGAGAAGAGGCCTCACCGACGCGCCTGAGACTGAGCGCCGCTACTCAACCCGTCCGTTTCGTCCGTATCCAGCGCGGGGTGTCGCGCCTCTGACGAGTGGACGCCCGCCGCCGGGGCGGGCCACGGCCGTTCGGGGGCCCACCATGCGCGCCACGCCATTCGTCGTCCTGCCTGCTCGACGCGGTTCGGGAGGGGTGGTCGCGGCGCTCGCCGCCGTCGCTCTGGCCGGCGCCCTCGCGGCGTGCTCTGGCGCGGCGGGCGGCTCTGGCAGCTCGAGCTCCTCGGCGC
>JAEXXY010000117.1 GCA_023451855.1 Actinomycetes bacterium | reverse complement strand
GCGTCGGCGAGGGTGCGCAGCGAGAGGACGCGGTCGAGGTGGGCGCCCTCCACGGGCAGCGTGCGGTTGGTGGCCCCGGTGGTCAGGGCCAGGCGGTGCCAGGTGATCTGGTGGCCGTCGTCGGTCGTGGCCGTGCCGCCTGGCTCGCCCTCGCGGTGGCGTGAGAGGTCGACGACGGCTCGGCCGGTCAGCAGCTCGACACCCTGCTCGGCGAACCAGGACGGGGGCCGGAAGACGAGGGTGTCGCGGTCGTGCTCGCCGCGCAGGTAGGTCTTCGACAGCGGCGGGCGCTCATACGGCGGTTCGGGCTCGTCGCCGACGAGGATGACGGGTGAGTCGTCGCCGAGCTCGCGCAGCGCCGTGATGAGCGAGATACCCGCCTGCCCGGCGCCGACGACGAGGATCGTGGGGTCGCCGGCCATGCGTCCCACCCTAGGGTGGCGCCATGACGTGGACGCCGATCACCCCGGAGACCGTGTTCACCTACGGTGCCCCCGCGCTGAAGTTCGGCCCGGGCGCCTCCGACGAGATCGGGCACGACGTCGCGGCCCTCGGGGCCCGACGCGTGCTCGTCGTCACCGACCCCGGCGTCCTCGCCACCGGCGCTCCCGAGCGGGTCGCCGAGGGGATCCGCGCTGCCGGCCTCGAGGCGGTCGTCCACGACTCGGCCCACGTCGAGCCCACCGACGACTCCTTGGTCGCGGCCGCCGCGCGGGCCCGCGCCGACGGCCCTTTCGACGCCTACGTCGCGGTGGGGGGCGGCTCCACCATCGACACCGCCAAGGCGGTCGACCTGCTGCTCACCGACGGCGGCGACCTCATGGACTACGTCAACGCTCCGATCGGCGCCGGCCGGGCGCCGTCCCGCCCGCTCGCGCCCCTCGTGGCCGTCCCGACGACGACCGGCACCGGCGCCGAGAGCACGACCATCTGCGTGCTCGACGTGCTCTCGCTGCACGTCAAGACCGGCATCAGCCACGTGCGGCTCCGGCCGGCTCTCGCCGTCGTCGACCCGCGCCTGACCATGACCCAGCCGGCCGGGGTCACCGCGAGCGCCGGCATGGACATCCTCTGCCACGCCCTCGAGAGCTGGACGGCGCGCCCCTACACCTCGTTCGAGCACAAGACGCCGGGGGAGCGGGTGCCCTACTGCGGCGCCAACCCGATCTCCGACCTGTGGGCCCAGCGCGCGATGTCGCTGCTGGCCGGTTCGTTCCGCGCCGCCGTGCACGACGGGGACGACGAGGCGGCGCGCGGCGAGATGGCCCTCGCCGCGACCTTCGCCGGCCTCGGCTTCGGCAACGCCGGGGTGCACGTGCCGCACGCCAACGCCTATCCCGTCGCCGGGCGCGTCCGTGACCACCACCCGGCCGGCTACCCGCCGGGCGAGCCCCTGGTGCCGCACGGCACCGCCGTGGCGCTGACCGCGCCCGAGGCCTTCCGGTGGACCTTCGAGGCCGACCCGACGCGTCACCTCGAGGCGGCGCGCCTGCTCGAGCCGGGGGTCGACACGACGGCCGGCGACCCCGCAGACGTGCTCCCGGGCGTACTGCGGCGACTCATGCGCGACATCGGCCTCCCCGACGGGCTCGCCGGCGTCGGCTACGCCGAGGGCGACGTCGACGCGCTCGTCGAGGGGGCGATGAAGCAGCAGCGGCTGCTCGCCACCAGCCCGCGGCCGGTGACCGAGGACGACCTCGCCGGCATCATCGGCCGGTCGCTGCACCTGTCCGAGGCTCCCTGACGCATCCTGACGTCCCTCCCGGGAGAGCCCCGAAAGCAGTCGACGCGCCGGCGGGGGACCGGCATAGGGTGCGGTACGTGACGACAGCGACTCCCGCGCCCGAGGCGCAGCAGCCCAGCACCCCCACGCCCCTGCCGATGCCCGGCGACGGCGACTGGCTCGAGTGGGTGGCCACCCGCGGCGAGCAGCAGCTGGCCCTCGTGCGCGAGCTCGTGGACGGCCTCAAGGCCGACCCGCCCGCCGAGCCGCTCGAGGTGCTGCGCGTCTGGAACGAGGCCCAGGTCGCGCTGTCGAACGCCGCGTCGGTGGGCTCGCTGTTCGCCGAGGTGCACCCCGACGCGTCGGTGCGCGAGCGCGCCGAGGGTGTCGCCCAGGAGGTCCAGAAGCTCGACACCGACCTCGGCCTCGACACCGACCTCTACGCCGTGCTCGCCGGCCTTGACGGCTCGGACCTCGACCCCGACGCCGCGCGCGTCCTCGAGCGCACCCTGCGCGACTTCCGCCGTTCCGGCGTCGACCGCGACGAGGCGACGCGCGACCGGCTGCGCGCGCTGAGCGAGAAGGCGATCCTGCTGAGCCAGGAGTTCAGCAATAACATCCGCGAGGACGTCCGCAGCATCACCGTCGCGCCCGAGCGGCTCGAGGGCATGCCGCAGGACTGGGTCGACGCGCACCCGGTCGGGGCCGACGGCCTCGTCACCGTCACCACCGACTACCCCGACGTCGTCCCGTTCCGCACGTTCGCCCGCGACGCCGAGGCGCGTCGGGCCATCACGTCGGAGTTCCTGACCATCGGCTGGCCGGCCAACGACCGCGTGCTGCAGGACCTCTTCGCCGTGCGCCGCGAGCATGCGTCACTGCTCGGCTACGACACGTGGGCCGACTACGACGCCGAGGTCAAGATGATCGGGAAGGGCTCTGCCATCGGCGAGTTCGTCGACCGCATCACCGAGCTGTCGACCGAGAGCGCAGAGCGCGACAAGGGGGTGCTGCTCGAGCGGATGCGCCAGGACGTCCCCGACGCCACTGACATCGACGGCGCCGACGTGTTCTACTACGCCGAGCTCGTCCGCAAGGAACAGCTGGCCGTCGACGCCCAGAAGGTGCGCACGTACTTCCCGTTCGAGCAGGTGCGCCAAGGCCTGCTCGACGTGACGGGGCGGCTCTTCGGCCTCGAGTGGACGCCGGTGCCCGCGGAGGAGGCCGGTACGTGGCACGCCGACGTCGCCACCTACGACGTCTCCTCCGGCGGGCAGCGCATCGGGCGCATCCACCTCGACCTGCACCCCCGCGACGGCAAGTACAAGCATGCCGCCCAGTTCGACCTCGTCCGGGGCGTCACCGACACCCAGCTGGCCGAGGGCGTGCTCGTGTGCAACTTCAACCGTGGGCTCATGGAGCACGACGAGGTCGTCACGCTCTTCCACGAGTTCGGCCACCTCGTGCACCACGTCGTCGCCGGGCGCCAGCGCTGGGTGCGGTTCTCGGGCGTCGCCACCGAGTGGGACTTCGTCGAGGCGCCCAGCCAGATGCTCGAGGAGTGGGCCTGGGACGCATCGGTGCTCGCCACCTTCGCCCGCAACGCCGAGGGCGAGACGATCCCCGCCGACCTCGTCGACGCGATGCGTCGCGCCGACGACTTCGGCAAGGGCTACCAGGCCCGCACGCAGATGTTCTACGCCGCGCTGTCCTACGGCTTCCACACGCGCGAGACCGATGACCTCACCGCCCGTCTGCGCGAGCTCATGGGCCGCTACTCGGTGTTCCCCTACCTCGAGGGCACGCACATGCACTGCGCCTTCGGCCACCTCGACGGCTACAGCTCGGCGTACTACACGTACATGTGGTCTCTGGTCATCGCCAAGGACATGTTCTCGGCCTTCGACAAGGACGACCTCTTCGACCCCGAGGTCGCCGGCGCCTACCGCGACAAGGTCCTCGCGCAGGGCGGACGCCGTGACGCCGCCGACCTCGTCGAGGACTTCCTCGGCCGGCCGTACACCTTCGACGCCTACGCCGCCTGGCTCGCCGAGTGACCGATCCCGAGCGGGCCCGCGGCGAGCTCCGGGTCGTCTCGCTCCACGTCCACCCGGTCAAGTCGCTCGCCGGCGTCTCGCCGACCGTGGCACCGGTCGACGAGCGGGGGATCGGCGGGGACCGGCGCTGGGCCGTGGTCGACCCGGACGGCACGAAGGTCACGGCCCGCGAGGAGCACGCGCTGCTCGGCCTGCGAGCCGAGCCGCTCCCCGGCGGTGACGTCCGCCTCCTCGACGCCTCGGGCGTCGCCATCGACGTGCCGAGGCCGGTGGGCGCCGAGCCGGTGCGGATCGGCTTCTCCGAGCAGTCCTCGGCCGTCCCCGCCGGCGAGGCGGCCGATGCGTGGCTCACCGAACGCGTCGGGCGCGCGCTGCGCCTCGTGTGGCAGGACGAGCACACCCTGCGTCCCGTGCGCGCAGACCTCGGCGGCGAGCCCGGCGACCGCAACTCAATGTCCGACGCCGCGCCCCTGCACGTCACGACCGACGCGTCGCTCGCCCGCCTCAACGACTGGCTGCTCGAGACCGCGATCGAGCAGGGCGAGCAGCCCCGGGAACCGTTGGGGCACGACCGGTTCCGGCCCAACGTCGTCGTCGACGGCGACGAGCCGTTCGCCGAGGACGCCTGGCGTCACGTGACGATCGGAGACGTGCCGTTCCGCGCGACGATGGTGTGCGACCGGTGCGTCATGACCACCATCGACCGCGCCGAGCTCACGACGTCCAAGGAGCCGATCCGGACCTTGGCGCGGCACCGCCGGTGGGACGGCGCGACGTGGTTCGGCATCCGGCTGACGCCGGTGCTGCCCGTGGCCGCGGGCGCGGTCCTGCGCGTCGGCGACGAGGTCGTCGCCTCCTGAGGCGCCACGCACGGGCCTCCCGGCGTCAGGGGATCGGGAGCTCCTTGAGCGCGACGGCCTTGCCGGTGCTGCGCTCGGAGAGGTCGGCGAGGGCCTGGCGCACCGTCTTGGAGAACAGGTGCGCACCGGTCAGCGTCGGGTGCACCCGGTCGGACTGCACCTGGTCGGGGTGGGCGCGCACGGCGTCGGCCCAGTCGGCGACGACGACGTTCGGGTGCCGGCTCGCGACGAGCGCGAGCGCCGCGTTGTCGCCGTCGATCCGCGCGAAGGGGCCCATGACGTTGACGAGGACGACCATCCGGTTCGGCCCGAGAACCGAGAGGACGTCCTCGACGCGGTCGGCGTCGACGCCGGCGTTGGTGCCGAACGCCAGGACCACCGCGCGGCGGTTGGCCGCGCCCCGTGCCTTGACCTCGGCGAGGCCGTCGGACCAGCGCCGGTTGGACTTGGCGTCGATGCGGATGCCCGGGAAGTAGTAGCGCAGGGCCTGCAGGCTGCCCACCATGATCGAGTCGCCGTAGGCGTCGATCTCCGGCCCGCTCGGCATCGTGAAGGCGGCGGTGCGTGCGGGGGCCGAGGCCGTGCCGGACGCACCGGTCGTGCCCGACGCCGAGGGGGCGGGACGCGACGGTGCCGCGGAG
>JAEXXY010000045.1 GCA_023451855.1 Actinomycetes bacterium | reverse complement strand
GGCCTCGGGCGCACCGGGTGTCTCGGGGGCCTGGGGGGCCTCGGGGGCCGCGGAGGCCTCGGAGGCCTCGGAGGCCTCGGAGGTGGCGGACCCGGAGGCGTCGGTCGTGCCCGGGTGGGACGTGCCGGGCGGCGTGGGGGTGGACGCGTCTAGCGGCGTCGTGGTGGTCGACGCCTCCGCCGTCGGGGGGACGGACGCAGGGGCCGCGTCAGGGGTGGAGGTGCTGGTCGGGCTCGTCATCGGGTCTCCTCGGGTACCGGTGTGCCCGCTGACAACGAGGCACCCCGGCCCGAGGACACGGCCAGGAGTGGCACGGGTGCGTCCGTGCGCCTCCGTGCGCCTCCGTGCCCTCCGGGGGCGGCCGGGACGCGTGCCCGGCGCACCACGGCCGACCCATAGACTGGCCCGCATGTCCTCCCTGTCCCGCGACGACGTAGCCCACCTCGCCGGCCTCGCCCGGATCGCGCTGTCCGAGGCCGAGCTCGACCGGATGGTCGGCGAGCTCTCGGTGATCCTCGAGTCCGTGGCCAAGGTGCAGCAGGCGCCGACCGACGGTGTCGCCCCGATGTCGCACCCGATGCCGCTGACGAACGTCACGCGTCCCGACGTCGTGCGTCCGAGCCTCACGCCGCAGGAGGCCCTCTCCGGCGCTCCCGAGGCCGAGCACCAGCGCTTCTCGGTGCCGCGCATCCTCGACGAGGACTGACCAGCCCGACGCCCGAGGCTCGGCACGCGCGCACCGCGCGAGGCCACGCCCCGCCTCTCCCGACCACTCCACCCGCAGCGACGACGAAGGCACTGACGTGACCGACCTGCCATCCGACCTGACCCGCGCCACCGCGTCCGCGCTGGCCGAGGCCCTCGCGGCCTCGACGATCTCCTCCGAGGAGGTCACGCGCGCCCACCTCGACCGCATCGCGGCCGTGGACGGGCAGGTGCACTCCTACCTGCACGTGGACGCCGAGGGCGCCCTCGAGCAGGCCCGCGCCGTCGATGCGCGTCGTGCCGCGGGGGAGGCCCTCGGTGCCCTCGCCGGGGTGCCCATCGCCGTCAAGGACGTCATGACGACCAAGGGCCTGCCGACGACGTGCGGCAGCAAGATCCTCGAGGGCTGGGTGCCCCCGTACGACGCCACCGTCGTGACGAAGCTGCGCGCGGCCGGCCTGCCGATCCTCGGCAAGACGAACATGGACGAGTTCGCGATGGGCTCCTCGACCGAGCACTCGGCGTACGGGCCCTCGCGCAACCCGTGGGACCTCGACCGGATCCCCGGCGGCTCGGGCGGCGGCTCGAGCTCGGTCATCGCCTCGTTCCAGGCGCCGCTCGCGACCGGCACCGACACCGGTGGCTCGATCCGCCAGCCGGCGGCCGTCACCGGCACGGTCGGCACCAAGCCGACCTACGGCGGCGTGTCCCGCTACGGGCTCGTGGCGCTCGCCAGCTCGCTCGACCAGGCCGGCCCGTGCGCGCGCACCGTCCTCGACACCGCCCTGCTGCACGCCGTCATGGGTGGGCACGACCCGATGGACTCGACCTCCATCGATGCGCCCGTGCCGCCGGTCGTCGAGGCCGCGCGTCGCGCCGACGTCAGCGGCATGCGCATCGGCGTCGTCAAGGAGCTCGGCGGGGAGGGCTACCAGCCCGGCGTCCGGGCGCGCTTCGACGAGTCGGTCCGGCTCCTCGAGGAGCTCGGTGCCGAGGTCGTCGAGGTCAGCTGCCCGAACTTCGAGTACGCGCTCGCCGCGTACTACCTCATCCTGCCGAGCGAGGCGTCGAGCAACCTCGCCAAGTTCGACGGCATGCGCTACGGCCTGCGCGTCGGACCGGACGGCGTGCCCGACCCGAGCGCCGAGCAGGTCATGGCCGCGACGCGTGACGCCGGCTTCGGCCCGGAGGTCAAGCGCCGCATCATCCTCGGCACGTACGCCCTGAGCTCGGGCTACTACGACGCGTACTACGGCTCGGCGCAGAAGGTCCGCGCCCTCATCGCGCAGGACTTCAACCGCGCGTTCGAGTCGGTCGACGTCCTCGTCAGCCCGACCGCGCCGACGACGGCCTTCCGCCTCGGCGACAAGCTCGAGGACCCGATGGCCATGTACCTCAACGACATCGCGACGATCCCGGCCAACCTCGCCGGCGTGCCCGGCATGTCGCTGCCCTCCGGCCTCGCCGACGAGGACGGCCTGCCGGTCGGCATCCAGGTGCTGGCGCCCGCCACGAAGGACGAGCGCCTCTACACCGTCGGCGCGGCGCTCGAGGCGGCCCTCGTCTCGCGCTGGGGCGGCCCGATCCTCGACCGTGCGCCCGAGCTGGGCGGCGCTGCTGCTGCGAAGGGAGCCTGAGATGACCACCGTCGCGACCGACGCCGTCATGGACTACGACGAGGCCGTCGAGCGCTTCGACCCCGTCATGGGCCTCGAGGTGCACGTCGAGCTGCACACGGCGACGAAGATGTTCTGCGGCTGCCCCACCGAGTTCGGTGCCGAGCCCAACTCGCAGGTGTGCCCGGTGTGCCTCGGCCTGCCCGGTGCCCTGCCGGTCGTCAACGAGAAGGCCGTCGAGTCGGCCATCCGCATCGGCCTCGCGCTCAACTGCGACATCGCGGCCTGGTGCCGGTTCGCCCGGAAGAACTACTTCTACCCGGACATGCCGAAGAACTTCCAGACCTCCCAGTACGACGAGCCGATCGCCTACAACGGGCACCTCGACGTCGAGCTCGAGGACGGCACGGTCTACCGCGTCGAGATCGAGCGCGCCCACATGGAGGAGGACACCGGCAAGTCGCTGCACGTCGGCGGGTCCACCGGGCGCATCCACGGCGCGACGCACAGCCTCGTCGACTACAACCGCGCCGGCATCCCGCTCATCGAGATCGTCACCAAGCCGATGACCGGTGCGGGCAGGCGGGCGCCCGAGGTGGCGCGCGCGTACGTGTCGGCGCTGCGTGACCTGCTGCGCGCCCTCGACGTCAGCGACGTCAAGATGGAGCAGGGCTCGATGCGCGTCGACGCCAACGTGTCGCTGCGCCCCAAGGTCGGCGACCCGACCTCGGCCGAGCAGGCGGCGGTGCCGCTCGGCACGCGCACCGAGACGAAGAACGTCAACTCGCTGCGCTCGGTCGAGCGGGCGGTGCGCTACGAGATCTCGCGACACGCCGCGATCTTGTCCGCGGGCGGCTCGATCCTGCAGGAGACCCGCCACTGGCACGAGGAAACCGGCATCACGACCTCGGGCCGCGAGAAGTCCGACGCCGAGGACTACCGCTACTTCCCGGAGCCCGACCTCGTGCCGGTCGCCCCGCCGGCCGAGTGGGTCGAGCAGCTGCGCGACACCCTTCCGGAGAACCCGGCCGCCCGCCGCAGGCGACTCCAGTCCGACTGGGGCTACAGCGATCTCGAGATGCGTGACGTGCTCAACGCCGGCGCCGTCGAGCTCATCGAGGAGACCGTCGCCGCGGGCGCGACCCCCGCGGCAGCGCGGAAGTGGTGGCTCGGCGAGCCGTCGCGCCGCGCGAACTCCGAGGCCCAGGACCTCGTCACCTTTGCGGCGGCCATCGGCCTGACCCCGGCGCACGTCGCCGAGCTCGACGGCCTCGTCACCTCGGGTCGGCTCAACGACTCGATGGCCCGCCAGGTGCTCGACGGCGTGCTCGCCGGCGAGGGCAGCCCGACCGCCGTGGCCGACGCCCGCGGGCTCGAGCTCGTGCAGGACGACAGCGCTCTCGAGGCAGCCGTCGACACCGTCATCGCGGCCAACGCCGACGTCGCCGAGAAGATCCGCGGCGGCAAGGTGCAGGCCGCCGGTGCCCTCATCGGACAGGTGATGAAGGAGATGAAGGGGCAGGCGGACGCCGGCAGGGCGCGCGCCCTCATCCTGGCCAAGCTCGGCCAGGGCTGACACCCGCCGCGCAACCGGCTCAGGCGGCCCCGACGGCGCTGCGGGGCAGCGACACCAGCCGGTCGTCGTTGCCGTTGCTCGTCGTCAGCCATACGCGGCCGTCGACGAACCGCACGTCGCGGACGCGTCCGTAGGTCCCCTGGAGGTGTCGCGTCGGTGTCCCCGCCTTCCCGTCGGGGCCGATCGGGACGCGCCAGACCGACTGGCCGCGGAGCGCGGCGATGTAGACGGCGCCGTCGGGGCCGACCGCGATGCCGCTCGGTGACATCTCGGAGGGTGGCCACTGGGCCACGGGGTCGACGAGGTCCTCGCGGTCAGCGCGTCCCTCGACCTGGGGCCAGCCGTAGTTCGCGCCGGCCACGACGAGGTTCAGCTCGTCCCACGTGTTGGCCCCGAACTCACTGGCCCACAGGCGATCCCGCGAGTCCCAGGCAAGACCCTGGACGTTGCGGTGTCCGTAGGACCAGATCGGCGAGCCGCCGAACGGGTTGCCCGGCGCCGGGTCGCCCGCGCGGGTGATGCGCAGGATCTTGCCGCCGAGCGAACCGAGGTTCTGCGACAGGGAGGAGTCGCCGGCGTCACCCGTGCCGACGTAGAGGAAGCCGTCGGGTCCGAAGGCGATGCGGCCGCCGTTGTGGTTGGTGCCGCGCGGGACCCCGGTGAGCACGGCCTCCGGGGCGCCGAGCCGCCCGCCCTGCCACGGCACGGCCGCCACGCGGTTGTCGCTCTCGGTGGAGTAGTAGGCGAAGACGACCGGGTCGCCGGCGAAGTCCTCTGCGACCGCGAGCCCGAGGAGGCCGCCCTCCCCGCCGCTGCGGACGATCGGCAGCCGGCCCACCTCACGTGGCGCGCCGCCGCTGCCGGGCGGTGGCACGCGGTGCACGACTCCGGTGTTGCGTTCGGAGACGAGCGCGCTGCCGTCGGGCAGCACCGCCACGGACCAGGCGATGTCGAGGCCGCCGAGGAGCGTGACAGGCCCCGCGGGTTGCGCGGCCGGGGTCGAGGGCGGGCGCGCCCCGGTCGTGGAC
>JAEXXY010000545.1 GCA_023451855.1 Actinomycetes bacterium | reverse complement strand
GTGCCGGCGCGTTCGACGGCAGCACGGCCGACGCCATCGCCCAGCTCGCCCGTGGCGCAGGCTCCCCCGACGCCCGGTGGGCCGCGTTCGTCACGGCGACGGGCAGCGCGTCCCGGGCCGCGACGCAGCAGGCGGGGATCGCCGACACCGCGGCCGGCAACGCCAAGCACGCGCAGATCTCCAGCGCGTCGGTCAGCCTCGACGAGGAGAGCGTCAGCCTCATGGCCTCCCAGCACGCCTACCAGGCCGCGGCCCGCGTGCTCACCGCCGTCGACGAAGCCCTCGACACGCTCATCAACCGCACCGGGATGGTAGGACGCTGACATGCTCCGTGTGACCGACCAGTCGATGTCCCTCGCCGCCCAGCGCGCACTGGGCGAGCGGCAGTCGCGGCTGGCCTCCGCCCAGCAGACCGCCACGTCCGGAACCCGCATCACGCGGCCGTCCGACGACCCCGCCGGCACGGGCGAGGCGCTGCGCGTCCGCGGCGATTTGGCCGCGCAGGCCCAGTACCAGCGCAACATCGACGACGGCGCTGCCTGGCTGTCCACCATCGACTCCGCGCTCGACGGTGCGACGGGCCTCCTGCGCCAGGTGCGCGACGCCGTCGTGCAGGGCGGCAACGGGTCGCTCAACCAGGACGCCCGCGACGCCCTTGCGACCGTCGTCGACGGCCTGCGTACCGACCTGCTGTCCTCGGCCAACACGCGCTACCTCGGCCGCAGCGTCTTCGCCGGCACGTCCGACGCCGACGCCGCGTTCACCGACGGCACCCCGCCGACCTTCAACGGCGCCGCCGGCGGCGTCGTGCGCCGGGTCGGGCCCGACACCACCGTGGCCGTCGACACCGACGGCCGCACCGCGTTCGGCAGCGGCGCGACATCGGCGTTCACGGTGCTCGACGACATCGCCGCCGACCTGCGCGCCGGCGTCGACCCGACGGCCCGTCTCGGCGCGCTCGACGGCGCGATGAAGAACGTCGTCGCCGCACGGGCCGAGGCCGGCACGCGGGCGGCCCTGCTCCAGCGGGCGAGCCAGGCCACGACCGACGCCACGACCGCCCTGACCTCGCGGCGCACGGCGATCGAGGACGTCGACCTCGGCCAGGCCGTGCTCGACCTCCAGCTCCAACAGACCGCCTACCAAGCCGCCCTCGCCGTCACGGCGAAGGTCCTCCAGCCCAGCCTCACGGAGTTCCTGCGATGAGCACCCTCGTCTTCGAGCAGCCCCTTCCCGGCCTCACGCCGCACACCGTCTACCAGCTGGACACGGTCGACGGGGCGGAGGGCGTCTTCAGCCTGCGCCCCTCGGAGGCGCCCGACGTGCGCCTCTTCGTGCTCGACGCCGCGGTCTACGCCCCGTCCTACTCCCCCGAGGTCGCCGTGCCGAGCGCGTCGATCGGGCTCGAGCCCGGCGAGCCGGCTCGGATCCTCGTCGTCGCCACCCCCGGCGCGTCCGGCACGTCGGTCAACCTCGCCGCTCCCGTCCTCGTCAACGAGGCGCAGGGACGCGCCGTCCAGGCCATCCTCGAGGGCTGGGACCTCCGCGCTCCCCTCGGCGCCTGACCCGGCTGAGCCGCGTCCGCGCCCGCCCCTTCCCACCCGCGTCCGCGACTTCCGGAGTAGTGGGTCACGACCTTCGACGGCGCACGGTGGTCGTCCACCCCGTCACACGACGCGTCGGATCCCGGGGACGTGCGCCAGCAGGACGCCGACGGCGAACGACCCCACCAGCCCGGCGCTGGTGACGGCGAGGTAGGACACCTCGGGCGGCCAGGCCAGCACGTGGGAGACCAGCACCAGCGTCACGAGCACGCCCTGGTGCACGAGGAAGGCGCCGTAGGCCGCTCTGCCGAGGACCGCCCCACGGGCGCCCTGCGCGTCGAACCTCCGCTCGAACAGGTCGACGACCCAGAGCGAGGCGAAGACGACGAGCAGGCCCTCGACGAGCGCGACGACGGCAGACTGCCACGAGCCGCCGCCGAGCAGAAGGGTGAGGTCAGTGCCCGTGACGCTGGCGACGACGAACACGAGGACGCAGCTGGACAGGGCCAGCCACGCGGTCCAGCGGATGCGCCGCGCGAGCTCCCGGTCGAACGGTAGCCAGCCGCGCTCGCGTGCCACGACACCGAGAGCGAAGCCCGTGAGCCATGCGGGCGCCTGGGCTATGGCGAGGCGCCAGACCTCCTGGCCCAGCGGCGCGATCACCATGATCGGGAAGCCCGCGAGCGCGACGGCGAGCGCGAGGGCGAGGAGGAAGCGGTTCGTCGGGGCACCGGGCGGTTGATCGGGACGCGGCCGGACCTGCCGCAGGAGGCCGTACCCCACCGAGAACAGGAACAGGACGCCGAGGAACCAGGTCGGCCCGGGCACGGGCACCCAGAGGACGTGTGGCAGGAAGTCCCAGAACCCACCGGCCCAGCCGGCGTTCTGGGGGTCGACGAACTCGATCGGTGGGCTCAGCAGGAGGGCGAAGGCCAGCATCGGCAGGAGGAGACGCACGGCGCGGTCGGTCACGAAACGACGGAGTCCCTTGCGCGACAGAGACGTCGGCGTGAAGTACCCGGCCACGAGGAAGAAGAGGGGCATGCCGAACAGTGCCGCGGTCGCCGTGGCCAGCGTCAGCACCGACAGGAGCGGGTCGCGCACGATCGGCTCGAGGAAGACCCAGTTGCCCACGTGCGTCCACGCCATCGTCGTGTGCGCGACCACGACGCCGGCGACGAGGACGACCTTGAGGTTGTCGGCCCACAGCGCCCTCGCCTCGTCACCGTGACGTGTGACGGGATGGGCCAGGGATGTCGTCGCCGCGTTCATGCCATCACCTCCGGGCCCCGTGCGGGCCGTTGGGCGGATGTCCGCGACCGGCCGCGGGTTTCCCCTTCAAGCCTAGAAGGGGCTCCACCGACGTCACCGCGGCTGTGACGCACGAGTCACCTCCCAGGCTCGGGGGGACCATCGCCCCTGACCCTCGGGGCCCGAGCGGGTGAGCCTCGAGGGGTGAGGACCCTGGCCGGTACTGCGCGGGCGGGTCACGCCGCCGGCGTGGTCCCCGCCTCCCACACCGACCTCGCGCAGCACCCGCGCGTCGCCGCGCTCACCACGGTCTCGCGCGACGGCACGCCGCAGACCTCCGTCGTCTGGTGCGACCTCGACGGCGAGGTGGTGCGGGTCAACACGATGCGGGGCTTCGCCAAGGAGCGCAACATGCGCCGCCGGCCGCGGGTGACCCTGCTGGGCTACGACCCGCGCCGGCCGCTGCGCTATCTCGAGATCCGCGGCACCGTCGTCGGTCTCGACGAGCACGGGGCGCGGGAGCACCTCGACGCCATCGCCTCCGCGTACGCCGGACGGCCGGTGCGGTACTTCGGCGACGTCGTCCCGACGCACTTCGCGCAGACCGAGGTCCCCGTCCTGTGCCGGATCCGGCCACGCCACGTGGTCGCGGTCGATGACGAGCCGAGCTCGCCCACGGATCCGGGCTCCCCCGGTGAGCCGCACTCGCAGCCCGCGTCGCCCACGAGGCCGCCGGTCCCTGCCGACGCCGGCGGCCCGGTCCCCCGCTCGCACCTGGACCTGCTGCGCCGCGGCATCTGCGGCGTCTTCACGACGATGGACTCCCGCGGGCAGCCACAGTCGAGCCTCGTGTGGCTCGACGCCGACGGCGAGTGCGCCCGGGTCAACACCACCCTCGAGCGGCAGAAGGGTCGCAACCTGCTCGCCGACCCGAGCGCCAGCCTGCTCGTCGTCGACCCCGACGACACCTCACGCTACGTGCAGATCCGCGGTGAGGTGGAGCTCGTCCGTGCCGGGGCCCTCGAGCACCTCGACGCCCTGACCCGGACGTACACGGACAAGCCTGGCTTCTACGGTCACGTCCACCCGGCGGCCTTGGCCTCGAAGGAAACCCGCGTCATCTGCCGGCTGCACGCACGTCACGTGACGTGCGACGCCATCCATGCCGGCCCGTGACCGGGACCTTCGGCCCTGCCCCGGCGCAACGGGCCGGGAGATCGTGGACGCGTCGAAGGGCGGCGCGATCGACGCGCCGCCGCGAGGGGGCACAGCGAATGCCATCGATCAATGACGCCGCAGCAGACTTCTTGAGCCACAAGCGGGTTGCCGTCACCGGCGTCTCGCGCACTCCCGCCTCGCACGGCAGCAACGCTGTCTACCAACGACTTCGAGCACGCGGCTACGACGTGTACGCGGTCAACCCGAACGCATCGGAGGTCGAGGGCGACACCGCCTACCCGAACCTCGGGGCCATCCCCGGCGGTGTGGAGGCCGTCGTCATCGGGACGCGTCCAGATCACGCCCTGGCCACTCTCGAGGAGTGCGCGGGGCTGGGCATCAAGCAGGTGTGGATGCACCGCGGCCCCGGGGCAGGAAGCGTCTCGGACGAGGCGACCCAGTGGGGTCGCGGTCACGGGATGACCGTCATCGACGGCGGCTGCCCGCTCATGTTCGAGCCGACCGCCGACGCCGGCCACAAGGTGATGCGCTGGATGTTCAGCCTGGCCGGCAACGTGCCCCGCCAGGTCTGAGCTGCGTCTGAGCTGCGTCTGAGCTGCTGCGTGACGCGTCGCGGCGCGCGCGGCCGAAGCACTGTGCCCCGACGACCGTGATGCCGTGCCCCGACGACCACGACCGAGCGCCGACCGAGCGACGACCGAGCGCCGAACCCGGTGCCTCGCGCCTCACTGCACCGGTCGCGGCTCGGACGGCACCACGGCGACGGGCGTCCGGGCGTGGGTGAGCACGCGGCGGCTCACCGAGCCGAGGGTCAGGCCCTCGAACCCTCCGCAGCCACGGCTGCCCAGCACGAGCATCTCGGAGGCCGCCGACTCCTCGATGAGAGCGTCGACCGGGTGCCCACCGACCAGCCTGGTCTCGACGTCGACGTCGGGGTAGGTGTCACTCCAGCCGGCCAGCTCCTCGCCGACGAGGCGGGCCTGCTCCTCCTGCGGGGGCGCGGCCCAGTCCACCGCGTCCGCTCCGTGCGGCCAGGTCTCCTGACGCCACCGGCAGGTCAGCACGGTGAGGCCCAGGCCGAGCCGGCTCGCGCGGTCGAAGGCGAACGCGAGCGCCGCGCCGCACGAGCCGCTGCCGTCGACGCCGACGGTCACCCGCTGACGGTGTCCCGTTCGGCCGGCGTAGCTGGGCGTGGCGGTGAGGTGGGCCGTGTCCCGGACGACGACGAGCGGGCAGCCGCAGCGACCGGCGAGCTGCTCCGCGAGGGCGTGGCCCCGGGTCAGCGCCTCGTCGTCCTGGCGCCGGCCCCCGAGCACCAGCACGGCGCTCGTGCGCGCCCGTGACAGCAGCTCGCGCGCGGGAGGCCCGGCCACCGTCTCGGCGTGCACCTCGAGCC
>JAEXXY010000536.1 GCA_023451855.1 Actinomycetes bacterium | reverse complement strand
GTCCGCGTGGGCCACCTCGTCCACGCGGTCGGACGCGTCGGCGTCCGGCCGCGTGCTCGTGCCGGGCGCGTGCGCCGGCGGTCCGGGCGCGCCGCGACGTCGGCGTCGTGCCGTCCGTCCCCTGCGTGCCGATGGTCGCAACCTGGCCGTGTTCGTCCATCCGACTCACCTCTGCCCTCCGAGCACCCGCCCCGGGCGCTCGCCTAGGGGTCATGTCACCGCCTGGCGCGGGCCGCGCAGCCCGGAACCCGTCGGGCCGTCAGCGATCCGTGTGGGCTGCGTCACCCCGGCGTCAGGCGCGGGTCACGATGCGTCAGGTGGCGGTCAGCGACACCTCACCCCGCCGTCAGGAACCCGTCACGTGGGGTGGGGGCGGCAGGCGGGTGAGGGTGGGTGCGCGCGGGCGGGTACGTCTGTCGCAGGACCGCGGGAGCACCGGTGGACAGCCTGTGCGGCCTCTGTGAGGCTCGTCCTCTCGTTTGGGATTCCGGCGTCGCCTCGCGTCATACTGATGAGCGGCCCGGGGCGGAAGCCCGGGCCACATCGCTGAAACGGAGTGGATGAGTGAGTCAGAGCAGGCGCGAGGTCCGTGCCGCCCAGCTGTCGGCCACCAAGGCCAGCGGGCGTGGTGGGGATGCCCGGGGCAGCGGCGCTGCCGGCGGACGCACCGGCTGGAAGAAGTGGGTGGTCGGGACCCTCAAGTGGGGCTCGATCGCCGGCGCCGTGCTCTTCGTGCTCGGGGTCGTCGGCGTCTTCATCGCCTACAACAAGATCACCATCCCGGCAGCGAACGAGATCGCCAACCGGCAGGTGTCGATCGTCTACTACAGCGACGGCAAGACCGAGATGGACCGCATCTCCTCCCAGGACGGCAACCGCGAGTCGGTCAAGCTCGCCCAGGTGCCCAAGTTCGTCCAGGAGGCGCACATCGCCGCCGAGGACCGCACCTTCTACGCCAACAACGGCATCTCGGTCGGCGGCATCCTGCGCGCCGTCAAGACGAGCGTGACCGGCGAGGCCCAGGTCGGTGGCTCGACGATCACCCAGCAGTACGTCAAGAACTACTTCCTGACCCAGGACCGCACGATCAGCCGCAAGGCCCGCGAGATCCTCCTCGCCATCAAGATCGACGGCCAGCGCAGCAAGTCCCAGATCCTCGAGGACTACCTCAACACCATCTACTACGGCCGCGGCGCGTACGGCATCCAGTCCGGCGCCAAGGCCTACTTCGGCAAGGACGTCGGCAAGCTGACGGTGCAGGAGGGCGCGGTGCTCGCCTCCGTCATCAACGCGCCCGGGCTCTACGACCCGGCCAACGGCCCGAAGGCCAAGGCCAACCTGCAGCAGCGCGTGGGCTACGTCCTCGACGGCATGGTCACCGAGGGCTGGCTCAGCCAGGCCGAGCGGGCCAAGTACACCGAGCTGCCCAAGATCCTGCCGTTCAAGCCGAACCAGTTCTCCGCGGGCCCGAACGGCTTCATCACCGCCCAGGTCAAGCGCGAGCTCATCGCCAAGGGTCTGACCGAGCAGGACATCGACCAGGGCGGCCTGCGCATCACGACGACGATCGACAAGAAGGCCCAGGGGGCCGCGATCCAGGCGATGCAGGACAACCTGCCCAAGAAGGTCCAGGGCGGCCTCGTGGCGATCAAGCCCGGCGACGGCGCGGTCATCGCGATGTACGGCGGCGCCGACTACCGCAAGAGCCAGTTCAACTCGGCCACCCAGGCGATCATGCAGGGCGCCTCGAACTTCAAGCCGTTCGCCGTGCTCGCGGCGGTCCGTGACGGCATCTCGACGAAGACGAAGTTCGACGGCGACCAGCCGCAGGAGATCGACGGCACGAAGATCACGAACTTCGGCGAGCGCTCCTACGGCATGGTCGACATGCGCCGGATGATCGGCCGCTCGATCAACACGGCCTTCGTCAACCTCAACAACACGATCACCCCGAAGCTGACGCGTCAGGCGGCCATCGACGCCGGCATCCCCGAGCGGACGCCCGGGCTCGACAACACGCTGACCAACGTCCTCGGCACCGCCTCGCCGCACGTCATCGACATGGCGACCGCGTACTCGACGATCGCCGGCCAGGGCGTCCGGTCCAAGCCGTACTTCGTCAAGAAGGTCACCTCGACGACGAGCGACTTCAGCTACCAGGCCAAGTCGGAGACTCGTCGGGCCTTTGACAAGGACGTCACGGCCGACGTCACCGACGCCATGACGTACACCGTCAAGGACGGCGGCACCGCCACCAAGCTGCAGCGGCTGAACCGCCCGGTCGCCGGCAAGACCGGTACGTCGTCGTACGCCAAGTCGATCTGGTTCTCCGGGTTCGTGCCGCAGCTGGCCGTCTCGGTCGGCATGTACAAGCCCGACGCGAACGGCAACCCGCAGCAGCTGACGAGCGCCGAGGACACCAACCTCACCGGTGGCACCGTCCCGGCCGACGTGTTCTACGACTTCATGAAGATCGTCATGGACGGCGTCCCGGTCCAGGACTTCCCGAAGCGCGCCGGCATCGGCGACGACAAGATCCCGACGCCCACGACGACGTTCACACCGACGGCGCCGCCGACGACGACGACCGAGACGACCACCCAGGCCCCGACGACGACGACCGAGACGCCGACCCCGACGAAGACGAAGGGCACCGGCAAGCCGACGCCGACCGGCACACCGACCGGTACCGGCACGTTCACGCTGCCCCTACCCTCGCAGTCGTCCACCGGTCCCGGTGGCGGCGGCGGTGGCGGCGGGGGTGCCGGCGGTGCCGGCGGGTGACGTCCCGGTGATGCGCCTCTCCGCCCGCCGTGACGACCCGGTCGTCACGGCGGCGTCGGAGGTCATCGGCGGGCCCCGCGGCCGTTACGCCACGGGTCGCGAGCTGCCGTGGGTCCTCACCGCGGCCATCCTGTCGGGGCTCACCGCGGTGACGGCCGGGCTCGGCATCCTGCTGCGGGCCCCCTGCCTGCGCACCGGGTTCACCGGTGACACCCAGTTCTGGAGCGCCTGCTACGCCGACCTGCCCACCGCCTACCGCGACGGCAACGTCAAGGCGGGGCTCGCCGCCTTCCTCCAGGGCGGCTCCGACGCCCCGACCACCGGCCAGCCTCCCCTGACCGGCCTGGCCCTGACCGCCGTCGCGAGCCTCGTGCCCGACGACGGGTCGCTGCGCACGCGTGCTGCCTGGTACTTCGCACTGTGGTCGGTGCTGCTGACGCTTTTGCTGCTCGTCATCGTGTGGTGCGTGGCGTCCTCGGCGTTCTCGGCGTGGTCGGCCGCGCACGTCGCCCTGTCGCCCGTCGCGGCCCTCGTCGGGTTCGTCTCGGCCGACCTGCTCGGCGTCGCGCTCGCGAGCGCGGGCCTCTGGGCGTGGTCGCGCCGCCGTCCGACGCTCGCGGGCGTGCTGCTCGGTGCGGCGATCGCCGCGCGCAGCTACCCCGTGCTCCTCGTCATCGCCATCGGCCTGCTGTGCCTGCGCTCCGGGCGGATGCGCGCCTTCGGCCGGCTCGCGCTCTACACGTTCCTCACCTTCGGCGGCATCCTGTCGCTCGTCTCCTTCCTCAACCCGGCCGCGGCCGCGTCGGCCTACCTCGGGTGGTCCTCCGCGCCGGCGGGCTACGGCTCGCCGTGGCTGCTGCCGCAGCTGGCCGGGCACGCGATGCCCGACGGCGTCGTCACCGCCCTCGCGGCCGTCGGGTGGCTGCTGGCCCTGCTCGCCGGTGCCGTGCTGGCGCTCGCGTCCGCCCGCCGGCCCACCGTGGCCGAGGTGTCGCTCGTCATGGTCGGCATCGTCCTGGTCACCGGCAAGTCGTTCACGGTGCAGAGCTCGCTGTGGCTGCTGCCGCTCATCGCGTGGTGCGCGCTGCAGTGGCGCGACCACCTGCTGTGGGCCGGCGCCGAGACGCTGAACTTCGTCGCCGTGTGGCTGACCATCGCGGCCACGACCGTTCCCGACCGCGGCCTGCCGCCGGCCTGGTACGCGTTCTTCTCCATGCTGCGCGTCGTCGCGGTGCTCTGGCTCGTCGCCGTCGCGTGGCTGCGGGCCCGCGACCGCTGGGTGCGCCGCGGCACGACCGAGGACCCGGCGCCCGAGCACGACGACCTCGCCGGCCCGATGACGGGCGCCGAGGACCGTCTCATCGTCCGGTTCGCCTGACGCGCGGAGCCGGCGGTCCCCGCTCGCCTCGATTTCGCCGGGGGTGGCCCCGCCCGGTAGTCTTGCCGGGTTCGCCGTGCACCCGGTGGCCTGTGGAGAAGCCCGACCCCTGTCGGTCCGATCTGGTTGGCTGTCACCCGTGGTTCACGGCGGGACGTTTGCAACCCTCCTGTCACGGGAGAGACCCGTGACCGCCGAGACCAGAGGAGGTGGGTAGAAGCATGCGTCAGTACGAACTCATGGTCATCCTCGACCCCGAGACCGAGGAGCGCACCGTCGGCACGACGATGGACCGCTTCCTGACCGTCGTGAAGAACGGTGGCGGCACCGTCGACAACGTCGACATCTGGGGCCGCCGTCGCCTCGCCTACGACATCAAGAAGAAGTCCGAGGGCATCTACACCGTCGTCAACTTCACCGCCGAGCCGGCCGTGGCCCAGGAGCTCGATCGTCAGCTGAACCTCAGCGAGTCGATCATGCGCACCAAGCTGCTCCGCCCCGGCGCCTGATCACGCATCTGATCAGCACCTGATCAGCACCTGATCGACCGCCGATCTCCACCCCGAGCGTTCGCTCCGATCACCCAGCGAAGGACTGATC
>JAEXXY010000517.1 GCA_023451855.1 Actinomycetes bacterium | reverse complement strand
GCCAGCAGCTGCCCGGTGGCACGACCCAGGGCAACGGCACGACGCCGCAGGGTGGTCCGCAGGGTGGCCCGGGCGGTGGCGGCGCGATGGGCGGACTCCTCGACGCGTCGACGCCGAGCACCGCCGTGGTCGCGGCGCTGTCGGCCGACGCGGACCGGTACACGTGGGTCGCCGCAGCGGTCGGCTCGCAGACCGCGGCGGGCCTGCAGCTCGGCACGCAGCTGCCGGTCATGGCGATCGGCGGGTTCAACGGGTCCGACCCGAGCCCGACCCTGGCCCAGTTCCAGCAGTACGTGGCCGACGGCCAGATCCACTACTTCGCCGCCGGCGGCGGGCGTGGTCTCGGCAACCAGAACGGCGGCAGCAGCGCGTCCTCCCAGATCGCGTCGTGGGTCGAGCAGAACTTCACGAGCGTCACCATCGGTGGCTCGACGTTCTACGACCTCACCCAGCCGGTGACCGGGTCGATGTCCTCGGCGTCCGGCTCGGGCACGACCACCGTCCAGTGACACCGACCCGTCGACCCCGACGTCCGCACGAGGAGGACTGATCATGACGACCCTGTCCGCAACGCGAGTCCGCCTCCCGCAGCAGGTGGTCCGCTTCGCGGGCGTCGGGGTCCTCTCCACCGCCCTGCACCTCGGCCTCTTCGCGGCCCTGGTGCGGGGTGGCGTGGGGTCGATCCTCGCCAACGGCTTGGCCCTCGTCGTCGCGACGGTCGTCAACACGGCCCTCAACCGGGCCTGGACCTTCGGGGTCACCGGGCGCCGGGGGCTCGTCACCCACCACGGCCAGGCCCTCGTCGTCTTCGGCATCACCTACGCAGCGACGACGGCGGCCCTGGCCGCGCTCGGGGCGGTGACCCCCGACGCCGGCACCGCGGTGCAGACGCTCGTCGTGGCCGGCGCCAACGTCCTGTCGACGGCCGCTCGCTTCGTCGCCATGCGCCGCTGGATCTTCGCGCCGAAGCGGACCGCGGCATCACCTGTCGACGATCACCCCCCGAACCTCCCCGTGCCGCAGTAGCGTTGAATGCCCGCGTCGCCCGGGCGCGGGCGCAGGGGAGGCGATGATGCTACGCAACAGGTCACGACTCACGACTGCGACAGGGGCCACTCCGAACCGGCTCCCGAAGCGCGCCACGGCAACCGCCGTCGCGTTCGCAGCCACGACGCTCGCCCTCGGTGCCCCGGTCGCCGGGGCCCAGGCCGACCACGGCGCGCCCGGTGGGCAGCGCCACTTCACGCCCGGCGCCCCCGGCGTCGGGGACCGCTACTACCCGCTCGCCGGCAACGGCGGCTACGACGTGCGGCACTACGACATCGACGGCAGGTACGACCCGGCCACCGACGTCTGGACCGCGACGACCGTCGTCGACGCCCGCGCCACCCAGGACCTCAGCCAGTTCGACCTCGACTTCGATGGCATGACGATCCGCACGCTCACCGTCAACGGACACCCGGCGTCGTACACCCGCAGGGGTGGCGAGCTCGTCGTGACACCGCGCCAGCCGGTCCGACGCGACACCGACCTCGTCGTCCGTGTCTCCTACAGCGGTGTGCCCAGGGAGTTCGCCCTGCCCATCGGCGGCGGGGACTCCCTGCGCACCGGCTTCATGGCGACCGACGACGGCGCGACCGTGGCCGGCCAGCCCGATGTCGCGGCCGGCTGGTTCCCCGTCAACGACCACCCGCGCGACAAGGCGTCCTATGCCTTCCACGTCACGGTGCCGGCGGGCCTCGGTGTCGTGGCCAACGGCGTCCTGAAGCGCACGAGCACGAAGCTCGGCTGGACCCGGTTCGACTGGCGCGCAGACGAACCGATGGCCAGCTACCTCGCCACGATCGACATCGGCAAGTGGGACGTGCGCCGCTGGACGACGTCGTCCGGCGTACCGGTCTACGACGCCGTGGATCCCGACCTCGTCGCCGACCCGGTGTACGGGCCCTCCATCGACGCGTCACTCGCACGCCAGGGAGAGGTGCTCGACGTGCTCGGGGCGGCCTTCGGGCGCTACCCCTTCGGGACCGTCGGTGCCATCGTCGACGACCAGCCGGACCTCTTCTTCGCGCTCGAGACGCAGACGCGTCCGGTGTACTCGAAGTACTTCTGGCCGGACGGAGGCGACTTCGTCGTCGCGCACGAGCTGGCGCACCAGTGGTACGGCGACGACGTCGCACTGCACGACTGGCAGGACATCTGGCTCAACGAGGGCTGGGCCACCTATGCGGAGTGGGTCTGGGGCGAGCACGAAGGCTTCTTCACACCGCAGGATGTCTTCGACGGGGCCTACGCGGGCATCCCGGCCGACGACCCCTTCTGGTCGTTCGTCGTCGGGCAGCCGCCGGCCGACGACCTCTTCGGCTACCCGGTCTACCTTCGCGGTGCCATGACGCTGCAGGTGCTGCGCAACCGCGTCGGAGATGCCGCGTTCTGGCAGATCGCCCAGGGCTGGGTGCGCGAGCGGGGCGGCGGGACCGGCACGACCGCGCAGTTCATCGCGCTCGCCGAGCGGGTGTCGGGCCAGCAGCTCGACGACCTCTTCGACGCGTGGCTCTACACCGGGTCGAAGCCGACCGTCACCGGCCTCGCGGCGGCGGGGGCGGCCCGACAGGGCCTGGCCGCCGGCCGGCTCGACACGTCGCTCGCGGTGCGCTCGTGGCAGAGCGCCTTCGACCGACGCGTCACCCACGGTCGGTACTGACGCCACCGGTCCGCCCACCGACGACCGTTGGTCTGCGCCCCCGCTCGACACGCGGCGTGACACGCCGCTGACGAGCGGAGACCTGCACCAACGGTCGTCGGCAGGGCCGGATGGGCTCAGTCGTGGTCCTCGGGCCCGGCTGCCGGCTCCCACCAGGGGTCCTGGTGCTCGGCCACGACCGCGTCGACGTCGCCGCCCGAGAGGTCGACACGTGCACCGACGATCGGGGCCACGAGGCGGACGCCCTTGTCGGCCGCGACGCGTCGGGCCCACCGGATCGGCTCGCTCCACCAGTGGTGGGCCAGGTTGAAGGTGGCCCAGTGGATCGGCAGCATGACCGCCTCGGTGCCGCCGCGGTTGACGTCGAGGTGGGCCGAGACGGCCTGCTCGGGGTCGAGGTGGATGTCGGGCCAGTGCACGCTGTATGCGCCGACCGGGATGATCGTCAGGTCGAACGGGCCGAGGTCGGCGCCGATGTCGGCGTAGCGGTGCGTCGGACCGGAGTCGCCGCCGAAGAACACGGCGTGCCGGGGCCCGCGCAGCGACCACGCCGCCCACAGCGTCTGGTCGCGGACGAACCCCCGCCCGGAGAAGTGCCGGGCCTCGGTGCACGTCAGGGTGACGCCGGCGACGACGGTCGACTCGCGCCAGTCGAGGCACGTGATGCGCCCGGCGGGGACGCCCCAGGCGCGCAGGTGCTCGTCGACGCCGAGCGGCACGACGTAGTGCGGGCGGTGGGTGCGCTCGAGCGTCACGATCGACGGCTCGTCGAGGTGGTCGTAGTGGTCGTGGCTGATGACGACGGCGTCGAGGGGCGGTAGCTCGGCGATGGTGCCGGGCACCGGGTGCAGCCGCTTGGGCCCCACGACGCCCGAGGGCGAGGCGCGCTGGCCGAAGACCGGGTCGAGCAGGAAGCGCGCGCCGTCGATCTCGACGACCGACGTCGCGTGGCCGTACCACGTGACGGCGAGCTCGGCGGGCTGGGCGGGGTGCTGCGGCCGCGCGAGGGGGACGGGCCCGGCCGGGCGGCCG
>JAEXXY010000432.1 GCA_023451855.1 Actinomycetes bacterium | reverse complement strand
GTGTGTGAACGGTCGACGACGAAGTACGCACGGCGCCGGTGGCACTGGTGGCATCGCCCAAGCAGCACCCTCCTGGTCGGGATCGCCGATGCCGCATCGGCTGCGGTAGTGCGGCCGAACGGATGCTGGGGCATTGGACCTCCTCTTGCCTGTGCGCCTGGACACAGACAGCGGACCCGAGGCTGCAGGAGCGTGTCAAGTCCCAAGTTCTCCAGTTTGAGCACCCGCGCCCGCGGCCGTCAGTCGATACCGAGTCGGTGGGCGACTTGGGCGCCGCCGATGTTGCGGATGAAGTCGGGGTCGCCGACGACGACAAGCTCGTCGGTAGCGCGGGACATCCCGACGTAGAGCATCTCCCGGGCCCGGTCCGGGTTGCTCGTGTTGACGCAAAGCACGACTGCGCGTCGTTCGAGACCCTTGCAGCCCAGGACGTGCCCGTAGAAGACGTCCTCGTCGTCCCAGAAGGAGCGCCAGTAGCCGACGTGCCCGTCGGCCTCCTGCCGTTCGACTTGGGCCGGATGCCGCGAGCCCACGGTCAGCAGCGCCACGTGCTGCGGCCGCCAGCCACCGTCCAGTAGCAGGTCGACGTGGTCATCGGCGGTGCTGATCGCCTCGTCGGTGCGGCAAGGCACGAAGCGCACCTCGGTGCCGGGGCCGCCGCGCAGCTGCATCCGCATCGGGGCCAGCGGCCCGAAGGCGCGGGCGATCTGCTGGGTGTTGCGCAGGTTGTGGTCCAGCACGAGCGGGACGAGCGGCACCGGAGGCTGGCCGTACCGGGCGAAGATGCGCTGGTTCTCGTCGGAGTAGACGAACAGGCCGCCCTCGTCCTCATCACGCAGCGCCTTCATCAGCGGATGCCACCAGTGGTCGGCGAAGTCCTGTGCCTCGTCCACGATCACGGCGTCGAACTTCTTCCCGTGGGCAAGGCACGCATTGTCCGCGCTCTGAACTGGGCAAGTCAGAGCCCTGGCGGTGAGGTCGGGCGCGCGGACCAGCCCTTGAGTGAATCGTTGTTGGCCATCATTGCGGGTGCGCAGTTCGCCTTGCGACTGGAGCAAGCTCAAGAGCCCGGGGAACGTCGGACTAGGTTCGGCACGGCCCGCGCTCTGGTCGCCGAGGAGGTGGCAGCCGCCCTACGCGACAACGGAATCGAGCACCCGGTTATGGGTCGACTACTTCGGGACAACTCCGAAGTCCTCCGCGGCCGGCTTACTCCTCCAGATCTCCTACCGCTTCTGTTGACGGCCTCTGAGGGGAACCCCATATGGCCCTACCAGATCAACGTGCATGACAAAGTTCGCCGAACGGCTCTCGCCAACTTGGCCGGCGACCTCGGCGTCACCTCAAGTTGGGCCGAGATCACACTGGCCGCCGTTCGTGAGGCGCGGGAAGCACACAAGAGCTACGACTGGGGAAAGGCAGTCCTGGCTGCTGCTGGTATCGCCGTAGTCGCTGCGGCGCCGGCCCTCGTCTTCGCCGCTGCGCCAGCTGCCTTGGCCGGTGGCGCCGCGGTCGTCGGCGGACTGGCCGCACTAGGCCCCGGGGGGATGCTCGGTGGGTTGGCGGTCGTAGGGGTCGTTGGCGGAGTGGGAGGGACTGTAGCCACGCATGCTCTGGCCTCTGGAAGCAGCGCTGCGGTGCAGCAGAACGTCATATATCTGCAGGCGTTGGCGCTCGCCAGGAGCCGACTCCAGCTGTCGGTGCCTGGGTCCCCGGAGTGGTTCACGCTGGTGGCCGTGGAGTCGCAAGTTTCGGCGGAGCTTGGACGGCTGCGGGGCGTGAGTGACGGTGACGCACCGTCCGTCAAGGACGCCGAACGCAAGGTGGCGGCGGTGAAGACCGCCTTGCGATGGATGCGCCAGCAGGGCTTGGGACCGCAGGAGATCAGCGGGTTCGCCAGAGCGGAGTAACGGGTCGCCCCCACGCGAAGCCCGAAGTGCCGCGTCTACCGTGCCCGCGGAGCTCGGGTGGCGGACTGGCTTGGACTCGTCGCTCGTGCCCGGTTACCTCACTACAGATCCTTGGGGAGCGTCGGCAGGTTGGCTCGCCCGAGCGTCGGCGAGGCAGGGCGCAGCTCGTCAGACAGCTCAGTGTCGGTCAGCCGGCGGACCCTCTCCGGGGCTCCCACGGCCACCTCCCCCGCGGCTAGCAGGACGAACGTCAGCGTGAATACGGCCGGAAGAAACACGCCCACGTAGGAACGACAAGGGGCCGACACGACCGGACGGCCGAGAGGCGGTTGGACTCAGACCGGCGACTCGGCGGGCTCCTCGGCCTCAGCAAAGGCAAGGGTGACGCTGTGCAGGATGTAGCCGTCGTCCTCGGCTTCGGACACCTCTTCCATCTCAAAGCGTTTGGCGAAGGCGCGACTGGCCCGGTTGTTCTCGTGGATATATGCCACAAGCTTCACCTCGCTCAAGCCGCGATCTGCCGCCTCGCCTGCCACCTGGGCAGACGCGGTGTCGACGAGTTCGTCCGTGTACAAGAAGCCGTTTCCACGCACCCGCAACGAGAGAGCAACGACGTGCACCATCGCGATGCCGGGCTCGATCCATTTCCACGCGGCCACGGCGGCAACGCCCTCCGAGTCACGCCCCACCCAAATGCGCATGCCGCTTCTGGCCGCTTTGGCGACGTTCAGCCCTCGCACGAGCCGTTGCGCCCGCGCTTCCGCTGGACGCGGAAACACCATGCGACCCGCTGCGGTTGTGGACCTCACCCTTGCGGGCGTGCAGCAGAAGTTCTGTAAATCCGCGCTGTCCGACCGTGTGGCATCGCCCCATTCGAGACGGGTGTTCACTTGGGCAAGCGAATGACCTTGCGCGGAGACCTGGCGTCCAGAGACCCATCGCGCTGCATCTTCTTCGCCAGCCGCTCGCCGCGCAGTTGGGCGAGGGTGTAATTGGCGTCGTCAGCGAGACCCTTGACGTAGTCGGAGGCGTGCCTGAGCGGGGCGCCGGCGTGCGCGGCACCTTCCTTGATTGCATCCGCGAACGCATGTGCGTGCGTGTGGTGCATGCTCATGGTCACCTCCTTGATCCCCTGCTGTCCACCGCTGTCCCCTGCTGCCTTCAGCGGTATACCCGCCAGTGTAGTCAGAATTGGGGACGATCTGGGGACGGGTTGTTGTGATCCACTGCTCAGGTGGGCACGAATTGTGGACGACTGGGGGCTGATCCGACCCAAGCACGTCGAACAAATGTTCGAGGACCCCGACAATGGTGAGGGCGGGTGGATCTGGGAGAGGGCAGGAGCACCCCATCCCAGCAGTGCCGCCAGCTCGCCAGCACTACTTTGTGAACCACACCGCGGGAATGGCAGCCCCCACCCTGGACTCGTGACCGCATGACAGCAGCGAGACGGCGGGTGGTGGGCTCGCGTCACCCACCTCGTAGCCGCTGCGGATGCGTGGTCGACCAGTGGCTCCCAGCTGACCGGCTCACGCCCGTTCAGTGCTGAGCCCCGGTCAGTTGATGAACGAGTTGTCCTTCACCCACTGAGCAGTCGCGCGGTGCTGCTGCTCGATCCACTCGTCCAGCCTGGTGCGCTCAATGCGCCACTGCCCTCGGCCACCGATCTTCATGGCCGGCAGGTCACCGTTGCGGACCATCGCACGCACCTGACCCTCGGAAGTGGCGAGCAGGACGGTCACCTCGGACATGCGGTAGAACCGGGGCTGCACATCGGGGTCTGGGCTCGTCCTTCTCGCGCACGGCGTCATCCTGCCAGCCCGCGTCAAGGGTCCGCTGCGCCGCTCCGCGCCCTCTGACGCGCTCCGCCGGCACCTCACGACCGCCTCTATGGGACGACGCCCACACCTGCACAGCGCCGGACGAGTTGTGTTGCTACTTCAAGTCAAGAGGCGCCGCTGCCACGCTTGCTGTCACCGACGGCCCAGCAATGAGGTTGCCAACCATCTTCTCCAAGTTCGCACCCACGTACCTCACTCTGCCTAAATCAGGTCGACCATGCCCATGAACGAGCGCGTGGCGCATCTTGAATGCCTCGGGGATCAGCGAAGTTGGATCGTCCGCGTAGTGCGAGGGATCCAACTGTTGCGCGAGGACCTTCGCCGCCTTTGTCGTCGATTCGTAGCGAAGTGATCGCAGGGCGTTAGCCAACGCCTCTCTGTCGTCGGCGTCTAAAGCGTCGTTGCGCAGCGTGGCCTCCACAAGGCTTTCGATATGAGCGACCGTTGCCTCCGGGCGCCTCGCCCGCGCTATAAGACACTCAATGGCCATAACCAGCAACACCACTCGCACGTCAGCCATATGAGCGCTGCGCATGGAGGCTGCAAACAGGTCGAACGCAACCTCGTTAGCAGCCTCGTGACTCGTACCACTCGCATCAAACGCCGCACGCACTGCATTCTCTTGAGGAGTCACGTACCCGTCGGCAGTCATGGAGCTGAACAATGGTCGCGGCTCACACGGAAAGACGAGAATATCCCACGAGTCCGGATAAACGGTGACCCCCGTGTCTCGCTTCATCTCCTCCAGCACAGAGTCCACCAAGCCACCCATGTTGGGGTTCCTGAGACCGAAGTTGGCACCCAACCCAACCCCAGCCAGCGCTCTTTGAGCCGCGCTGCGCCACAGTTCGCCACCAGCCCGGGCCTCCGCCTCACTGGCATACCCACTGCCCCAGAGGGCAATTTTCGTGGACTCAGCAATCGCCTTGCTTTCGAGCGACCGCAACTCGATAGACACATCATCTGCTGTCGAAATCGTGACGACATCGTCAGTGAATGGGAGACGGCCCCCAGGCGCAACCTCAAAACGCTGACGAAAGCAATAGCGATCCGGCACTACGCCGCACCTCTCTGTCCGACCCTGCGCATGTCGCGACACTAGCAACCCCAGCGGTGGCATTGAGGAGTAGCCCGGTTGCCAGCCTCAGTTCCGCCGGCGCCCAGAACGCTGGGACCGCTCGCGACCGCGGCATCGAGAAAGATGGCCGCGCGTCAGGGGCCCGAGGCGGACGAGGTCGTCCAGTTCGTCGGCCTTGACGACTAGCTTGCGGACGTGGACCCGCCACGGGTGCGGGTGAGGATACCGCTAGACAAGCTTGCCTGGCTCGTTGATCCAGATCTCCTCGACGGTGGGGTCGTCGAAGTACTGCTGGAGCGGGCCGTAGCCGGCGACGACGGCAAGGATCGAGTGGACGGCGACGCGCTGGTCGCCGAGCGTCGGCAGGCCGCCGTGGAGCGAGCGCTGGTCGTAGTCCTGGACGGCGTCCTCGACGAGCTGGCGCACCGCTGCCGTGTCGCTGGCGGGGTCGAGGCCGGTGCGGCGGATGAGCTCGCGCACCTCGCCCTCGACATGGCGCACCGCCTCGTGTGTCGACATCGTTTCCCCTGACTCGTCGTGGACCCTGCCATCCTGCCGGGCCACCGCCGCTCCGGCTCGCCCAACGTAGGTCAAACGCAGGCGAACCGTCGCAAACGATCCACAGGGTCGCAAACGAGGGCGCGCCACCGCAACGGGAAACGTCCCCCGCCCGGGTCCGGGGCGCACCCTAGGGCCTCGTCCGAGGGGGTGATCGGCGTCGTCCACAGCTGTGGGCGCCCGCCGACGCCGCGCGCCCGGACCGGGTCGGATGTCGGGGCAGAACCACCGTCACGAGGAGGACCCGTTGCAGCTGTGCCTCACCGTCGTCGACCGCGATCGGCCGGCACACGGCCCGGTCGATGTCGTCGTCGAGGCCCCCGCGGGGGCGACGCTTGCCGACCTGCGCGTGCCACTGGCCACCGCGAGCGGTGCGCCGACGCGGTCGGTCGAGGTGGGTGGCCGGCGGCTCGCCGACTCGGCCGTCGTGGGCGAGCCGCCGCTGCTGCACGGGGCGGTCCTCGTCGTGTCGGACGGGGGCGTGTCGGACAGGGGCGTGTCGGGCACGAACGGGGCGGACCGGGATGCGTTTTCGCCCCCGGACGACGGCGCCCTGCCGCCGTTGCCCGCCGCCGTCCGGCTCACCGTCGTCGGCGGTATCGACGCGGGCCGCACCCTTGCCGTCGGCCGTGGTGAGCACGTCGTCGGACGCGCTGCCTCTTCGGGCCTGCGGCTCGACGACCGAGGCATCTCCCGCGCCCACGCCGTGCTCACGGTGCGCAGCGACCGGATCACGGTCCGCGACCTCGCGCCGACGAACGGGTCGACGGTCAACGGCCGACCTGTCGCCACCGAGGGCACGCCCCTGGCACCCGGTGACCGGCTCCGCATCGGCTCTACCGTTCTCGCCCTCGCCGACCCGCCGGCACGCGCCGGCCACCACACGGTCGACGCGGGTCGGGTCCGCTTCCACCGCTCGCCCCGACTCACGCCGAGCCGTCCCGCGCGGACGGTGTCCTTCCCCGAGCCCCCGCGGCGTCCCGACCACGCGCGGGCCCCGCTCGTCGCAGCCGGCGTGCCCCTCGTGGCCTCGGTCGTCCTGGCGTGGGCGCTGTCGTCGCCGACCCTCCTGCTCTTCGCGCTCCTGTCCCCGGTCCTGCTCCTCGCCCAGTGGTGGGGTGACCGGCGCTCCGGGCGTTCGTCGCACCGGCGGCGGGTGCGTGACCACCGCGCCGCGACGCTCGTGGCCGAAC
>JAEXXY010000427.1 GCA_023451855.1 Actinomycetes bacterium | reverse complement strand
GTGCCGGGACAGGCCCAGGACGAGGGCCCACGTCAGCTCGGCCGGGGCGCTCGCGCGGCTCTCGGTGCCGCACACGGTGATCCCCGACGCCTGGGCGGCGGCGACCTCGATGCTCGGGTTGCGCCGGCCGGTCGTCACCACGAGGCGCAGCCGCGGCAGGCGGGTCAGGACGCTCGCGGGCAACGGCGTCCGCTCGCGCATGACGACGACGGCGTCGTAGGGCTCGAGGCGACGCGCGAGGGCCTCGGGCTCGTCGAGGTGGTCGCGGAAGACGTCGACCCGGCCGGGACGCGTCGGGTGGGCGGTGACCGGCGCCCAGTCGGCGCTGGACAGGGCCACGCCCTGGTAGTCGTCGAGGACCGCGATGCGCACCTGGCCAACCCTAGGGGCCGACGGCGTCCGGGCGCCGGGGCGCAGCCGGCAGAACGCGAGAGGCGCCACTCGTAGAAGTGGCGCCTCTCGAAGGGGGCGACCCCGACCGGGCTCGAACCGGCGACCTCCGCCGTGACAGGGCGGCGCGCTAACCAACTGCGCTACGGGGCCTTGCATATGAAGTTGTGGTCTTGCGTATCCCCAACGGGATTCGAACCCGTGCTGCCGCCGTGAAAGGGCGGAGTCCTAGGCCGCTAGACGATGGGGACTGGCCCGAACCATCCGCTTGGGACGTCGAGAACTATAGGGGAGTTCTGCGCACCCTCCAAATCGGCCCTCGAACCCTCTGGGAGAGGTCGTTCCGACACCCCGGATCAGCCCTTCGCCCAGGCCCGGACGTCCTCGACGGGCCACGTCGTGACGATCCGCTCGGCCGGGATGCCGAGGCGTTCGGCGCGCTCGCAGCCGAGCGACTTCATGTCGAGCTGACCGGGGGCGTGGGCGTCGGAGTCGATGGTGAAGAGGCAGCCGAGGTCACGCGCCAGCTCGATGAGCTCGTCCGGCGGGTCGCACCGCTCGGGGCGGGAGTTGATCTCGACGGCGACGTCGTTCTCGAGGCAGGCGCGGAACACCTTCTCGGCGTCGAACTGCGACGGCGGACGCTTGCCGCGACCCCCCGTGACGAGCTGCCCGGTGCAGTGCGCGAGGACGTTGGTGTGCGGGTTGCGCACGGCCGTCACCATCCGCGGCGTCATCTCGAAGGCCGGCTGGCGCAGCTTGGAGTGGATCGAGGCCGTGACGACGTCGAGCCGGTCGAGCAGGTCGTCGTCCTGGTCGAGGGAGCCGTCGAGGTGGATGTCGACCTCGATGCCCTTGAGCAGCGTGAAGCTGTCGCCGACGCTGCGGTTGATGGCATCGACGCGGCCCAGCTGGTCGGTGAGGCGCTCGCGGGAGAGGCCGTTGGCGATGGTGAGTCGCGGCGAGTGGTCGGTCAGGGCCATCCACTCCTGACCCAGCTCGACGGCCGCGAGGACCATCTCCTCGATCGGGCTGCCGCCGTCGCTCCAGTTCGAGTGGGCGTGCAGGTCGCCGCGTAGGGCCGCGTAGAGCTCCGCACCCTCGCGGGTCAGCGGCTCGCCGTGCTTCTCCTCCGCCGAGACGAGGTAGGCGGGCACGACGCCCCGCACCGCCTGCCCGATGATCGCGGCGCTGGAGTCGCCGATCCCCTTGATCTGCTTGAGGGTTCCGGCCTCGGCGCGCTCGCGCAGCTCCTCCTCGGAGATCAGCGTGATGGCCTCGATGGTGCGCCGGAACGCGTCGATGCGGTAGCTGCTCTCGCGGCCGCGCTCGAGGAGGAAGCAGATGCGCCTCAGCGCCTCGAGCGGGCTCATCGGCGCCGTCGGCGGGGTCGGCTGCTGCATGCCGGCAGCCTAGCCGCGCGCGTGGGACGCGGCCGGGGCCCGCGCGGGAGGGTTCGCGGCCCCGGCCGGTCCGTCCCGCGTCCGACCCCCGTCGGGACGCAGGACCCCCGAGGGTGGTCAGTGCTGCAGCGTTGGCAGCGTACCGCCGTTCGGGAGCTTTCCCGGCACGGACGCCGTCGTGGCGACCACGCGGACGACGTCGCCGTAGCGCTGCTCGAGCGTCCCCGGTGCGCCCCGCTCGTCGGCCGACACGACGACGCGGTCGCCCCGCGCGTCGATCCCGACGCCGTACACGACGATGCCCTGCCCCTTGAGGACGAGGGAGTCGTCGCGGACCTGCTGGGCCACCCGGACCTTCTCGGCCCACGTGTGCGACGCGTCGACGAAGCGCACGGAACCGCTCGGCATCGCCCCGGTCACGAACGACTCGAGCGAGGGGTCGCGGCGCGTGACGGCGACGACGACCGACGCGCCGCCCGCGTCGTCGGCGTACGCGCCGGAGAAGGCGTCGGGCCAGCGCGTCGTGACGGTCGCCGACACGGCGTCGAACGCGCGCGTGGCCGGGGTCTGGAGCGCCCCGAAGAACTCCGAGGTGTCGCGGGCGGGCGGCACCTGGCTGCCTTGGACGGAGGGGCCACCGCCGTTGCCGTTGCCGTTGCCCGTCGTACCGGGCGCGATGCCGGGGGCTCCGGCGTCGGATCCCTTGTCGCTCATGCGC
>JAEXXY010000340.1 GCA_023451855.1 Actinomycetes bacterium | reverse complement strand
GGGCGGCGCGACGCGTCGCGCCGCCAAGATGGTCGTGCTCGACGTCGACCACCCGGACATCGAGGAGTTCGTCGAGACGAAGGCGCGCGAGGAGGACAAGATCCGCGCCCTGCGCGACGCCGGCTTCGACATGGACCTCGGCGGCAAGGACATCGTCTCGGTCCAGTACCAGAACGCGAACAACTCGGTCCGGGTCAACGACGAGTTCATGAAGGCCGTCGAGAACGGCACCGACTTCGGCCTGCGCTCGCGCTCCGACGGCTCGGTCATCGACACCGTCGACGCCCGCGACCTCTTCGCCAAGATCGCCAAGGCCGCGTGGGAGTGCGCCGACCCGGGCATCCAGTACGACGACACGATCAACGCCTGGCACACCAACCCCGAGACCGGCCGCATCACCGCGTCCAACCCGTGCTCGGAGTACATGTCGCTCGACAACAGCTCGTGCAACCTCGCCTCGCTCAACCTGCTGAAGTTCCTCAAGGACGACGACACCTTCGACGCCGTCACCTTCCAGAAGGTCGTCGAGCTCGTCATCACGGCGATGGACATCTCGATCTGCTTCGCGGACTTCCCGACCGACCCGATCGGCGAGACGACGCGCAACTACCGCCAGCTCGGCATCGGCTACGCCAACCTCGGCGCGCTGCTCATGGCCACCGGCCACGGGTACGACTCCGAGGGTGGCCGCGCGCTTGCCGCGTCGATCACCTCGCTGCTCACCGGTGCCGCCTACAAGCGCTCCGCCGAGATGGCCTCGGTCGTCGGCGCCTACGCCGGCTACGCCCGCAACGCCGACGCCCACAAGCGCGTCATGCGCAAGCACCAGGCCGCCAACGACGACATCAAGACGCTCGACGCCATGGACTCGGGCATCCACAAGGTCGCCACGAAGGCCTGGGACGACGTCATCAAGCTCGGCGAGAAGCACGGCTACCGCAACGCCCAGGCGTCGGTGCTCGCGCCCACCGGCACCATCGGCTTCATGATGGATTGCGACACGACCGGCATCGAGCCGGACTTCTCGCTCGTCAAGTTCAAGAAGCTCGTCGGCGGCGGCTCGATGCAGATCGTCAACCTGACGATCCCGCGCGCCCTGAAGAAGCTCGGCTACCAGCAGGAGCAGATCGAGGCCATCGTCGAGTACATCGCCGACAAGGGCCACGTCGTCGACGCCCCCGGCCTCAAGCCGGAGCACTACGAGGTCTTCGACACCGCCATGGGCCAGCGCGCCATCTCCCCGATGGGCCACGTGCGCATGATGGCGGCCGCGCAGCCGTTCCTGTCCGGCGCCATCTCCAAGACGGTCAACCTGCCCGAGACGGCGACGGTCGAGGAGATCGAGGACGTCTACATGCAGGGCTGGAAGCTCGGCATCAAGGCGCTGGCGGTCTACCGCGACAACTGCAAGGTCGGTCAGCCGCTGTCCGACGGCGGGTCGACCGCCAAGGACAAGGCCAAGGACGTGCCGGCCGAGGCCGCCCCGGCCCCGGTCGAGAAGATCATCGAGTACCGGCCGGTGCGTCGTCGCCTGCCCAAGCGCCGCACGTCGCAGACGACGTCGTTCGCCGTCGGTGGCGCCGAGGGCTACCTCACCGCCGGCACGTACGAGAACGGTGAGCTCGGCGAGATCTTCCTCAAGTTCGGCAAGCAGGGCTCGACCCTCGCCGGCGTGATGGACGCGTTCTCGATCGCCGTGTCCGTCGGCCTGCAGTACGGCGTGCCGCTCGAGACGTACGTGGAGAAGTTCACGAACCTGCGGTTCGAGCCGGCCGGCATGACCGATGACCCCGACGTGCGGATGGCCCAGTCCCTCATGGACTACGTCTTCCGCCGGCTCGCGCTGGACTACCTCGACTTCGACACCCGCTCGTTCATGGGCATCCACACCGCCGAGGAGCGGGCGCGCCAGGTCGAGACCGGCTCGTACGAGGCGATCGAGGCCAGCGACGACGAGGACGAGGACGAGCTGGCCGAGGAGCTCGAGACGCTCCAGCAGTCGACGCCGGTCGCCAAGAAGGAGCTCAAGCCCGAGCCCAGGGCGGAGAAGGTCGGTGAGGTCGAGGTCAAGTTCGGCGCCGGTGCGGCATCGGCCCGCGAGGCCTCCGGTGACGTGCACAGCTCGGCCGAGCTGCTCGAGAAGTTCGGCGGCATCACCGCCGACGCGCCGATCTGCATGACCTGCGGCACGAAGATGCGTCCCGCCGGCTCCTGCTACGTCTGCGAGGGTTGCGGCAGCACCAGCGGCTGCAGCTGATGTCGACGGTCAGGGAATGTCATAAGGGCCTCGGTCACGAGTGACATTCGGTGGGTCAGCAATGTCACCAGATTCGTCAGATGACATTGCCTGAGCGGCAACGACGCCGGCCCGGTCCCCAAGGGATCGGGCCGGCGGCACAGTTCGACTAGGCGGTATCGGCAGTGAGCTCATGGCTGATTCAGGTCCGCCAGTCCGTGGGGGAGTGCTGCGGCTACCTCGGCCTGAGCCGGGAATGGCAGGGTCCCGGCAGCGCGTCCGGCAGCATGCCTTGGGCCCACGAGGTCGGGCCGCCGAGCAGCAGGCTGGCGCCAACCACGGACAGTGCGAACAAGACGGTGCGGGCCGGAAGCTCTCACGGCAGATCGTCGCTGAAGGCAGAAGCTCGGTGCGTCGCGGTGCCCTCGGCGCAGTCACACGGGTGCGGCCGCCTGCTGTCGAACCGGCGCCGTCGTCGTGACGCCGACCCCTAGGAGTGCGAGCCCGAAGTTGACGACGGTTTCCATGTAGGCCGGGTGCGCCCAGTCTGGGGCGACGAGACCCAGCACGATCGTCAAGCCCAAGGCCGGCACGGAGGCGGTCATGAGGTAGGCCGACGGGGTGCGCTCGCCCTGGAGCAGCATGGTGACGCCGAGCGCGGGCGGCCCCAGCAGCATGACGAGGAAGACGACGTTCGCGACCATGCCGAGGGGGCCGCCGACGGTGTTGGTGACCTCCATCGCCGTCAGCACCACGGCGATCACGCCGTAGGCGACGATGAGGGGCCACCGCAGAGCGGTGCGCACCCGGCGGCCCGCGTCGATGACGGTGCCAAACCGCAGCATCACGGCGATGAACGCGACGTAGGCCAGGATGTGGACCGCGCTCCCGAGGTTGGCCAGCCAGGGGACGGTCTGACCCGGTTCGTCGGAGAGCGCCGAGGCGTGGCCGGTGAAGCCTTGGGTCAGTGCGTCCTGAAGCGCGATCGCGGACACGAGAGCCGCCATGAGCACGGCGAACTTGGTGAGTCGGGACATGGGTCCTCCTCCTTTGACTCTTGAGCGGATGGCGCCTGTGGCGCCCTGGTACTACCGACGCTAGGTAGCCCTGGCCGCACCACGCGTCCGCCGCGAGGCACCGAGACGTGTCGGCACGTGAAGGACGCCCGGGTCGTTCTCAAGGAGGACGTGCCAGACACGGGAGGTGTCTATCGTCGAAGGGTGGGCCGTTTCCGTCTCGCCGACCTCGCCCTCGTTCTCGGGGCGACAGGCCTGACGTGTGCCCTCGACCTGATGTCCGAGGAGCCGGCGCTGCTGGACGCGGCGTTCGGCTCGGTCCTCGCCGTGCTGCTGGCCCTCGGCGTGCGCGCCGCAGTCCGGACGGCCCGTGCCGCGAGCCGCCAGCGCAGCCGGGCGCGGGAGG
>JAEXXY010000089.1 GCA_023451855.1 Actinomycetes bacterium | reverse complement strand
CGACCCGACGAGCGCGACCCCGATGAGCACCGTGACGCTCCTCCGGGGGCGCCGCAGGCGCTGCGCTCCGTGGGTGTGACGCGCTGGGCGCGTCGGCGACGAGGGCTGGTCGAGCGGACCGGGCACGGGCGGACCTCCGCGTCGCGGCGCCGGACTGGCGCCGGGCTGGGCCGCACATACCCGATTTGTCCGCTTTGCACACACCCGGACCGCCACGGAGGCGGGCTGGGGTCAGGGTCAGGCGCGTCCGAGCGCCGGCTCGCTGACCGACGGCTTGCCGTTCTCGAGGTGGCCGGCGAAGGCGCGCAGCCACGGCGTGCCCGGCAGCGTGACCGTGAGGTCGTACCACCCGCCCGAGCGGGCCGTGTCGACGACGACGGCGCGGCGTCCGGCGTCCTGCTCGCGGCCGTACGCGTCCTGCACGAGCACCCGGGTGCCGCGAGGCGCGTCCGCCTTGACGGTGAGGCGCTGCGAGCGGCCCTCGCGCACCAGCTCGACGCGGACGGCGCCGTCCCGCCGGGAGGTGTCGCCGGCGTAGCGCCGGTAGAACCCGTTGGGGCCGTGCACCTCGATGTCGTAGGCGCCGCTCACCGGCCAGGTGGCCGTGAGTGCGTCGCCCGCCCCGATCGTGTAGCTGTGCGGCGCCCCGGCCGGTTCGACCAGGCGGGCCTGCAGGTGTGCGCCGATGCGGCCGAGGTTCTCCAGCTCGACGGTCACGGCACCCGACGTGGCGCGCTCGCGGTCGCGCACGTCGTAGCCGACCGGCCGGGCCGGACGCGTGCCGCGCTCCTGCCGCGGCATGGTGCCCTCGGCCGGCGGCGTCGGGCGGTAGGACGGGTGGCGCTGGTCGTCGAACGGCTTCCAGTGCGTCGTGTCGGGCAGCGTCGGCACGTCGGCGGCCTTCTGCGAGAAGTCGAACGCCGAGGTGAGGTCGCCGCAGACGGCCCGGCGCCACGGCGTGAGGTTCGGCTCCTGCACCCCGAAGCGTCGCTCGAGAAAACGGATCACCGACGTGTGGTCGAAGGTCTCGCTCGTGACCCAGCCGCCCGTGCTCCACGGCGACACGACGAACATCGGCACGCGCGGACCGAGGCCGTAGGCGCCGGGGCCGTGCTCGCCGTCGTAGAACTCGTGGTCGGTGGCCACCGTGGACGCGCCGGGGATGACCCTGCTGTTGGGGTGCGGCGGCACGAGGTGGTCGAAGAAGCCGTCGTTCTCGTCGTAGGTGATGAACAGCGCCGTGCGGGCCCACACCTCGGGGTTGGCGGTCAGGGTGTCGAGAACCTTGCTGATGTACCAGGCCCCGTAGTTGGTCGGCCAGTTCGAGTGCTCGCTGAACGCCTCGGGGGCGGCGATCCAGCTGACCTGCGGCAGCGTGCCCGCCTCGACGTCGCGACGCAGCTGGGCGAAGTAGTCCTCTCCCTCGCGCGCCTTGGTGCCCCGACGGGCCTTCTCGTACAGAGGGTTTCCCGGCTGCGCGTTGCGGTAGGCGTTGAAGTAGAGCAGGGAGTTGTCGCCATAGTTGCCGATGTACGGGTCGGAGGTCCAGCCCCACGAGCCCGGCCCGTCGAGGCCGGTGCCCTCGTCCTGGTACACCTGCCACGTGACGCCGGCCTTCTCGAGGCGCTCGGGGTAGGTGGTCCAGTCGTAGCCGAGCTCGTCGTTGTAGAGGACCGGGCCGCCGCCCTTGCCGTCGTTGCCGGTCCAGCCGCTCCACAGGTAGTAGCGGTTCGGGTCGGTGTTGCCGATGAAGGAGCAGTAGTAGGCGTCGCACACCGTGAACGCGTCGGCGAGGGCGTAGTGGAACGCGGCGTCCTGGCGCATGAGGTAGGCCATGGTCGTCGTGCCCTTCGCCGGCACCCAGCCGTCGTAGTGGCCCCGGTTGACGGCTGCCTGGCCGTCGGTCCAGCTGTGCGGGAGGCCCTCGAGGAACGCGGCGCCGAGGTCGTCGGTGCTCGGGTGGAACGGCAGGATGTCGCGGCTGCCGTCGGACTGGTGCCACACCGACCGCCCGCTCGGCAGCGTCACCGGGTGCGGGTCGCCGAAGCCGCGGACACCGCGCAGCGTGCCGAGGTAGTGCTCGAAGGACCGGTTCTCCTGCATGAGGACGACGACGTGCTCGATGTCCTTGATGGAGCCGGTGGCCCGGTTGGCCGGGATCGACGCGGCGCGGGCGATGCTCTGGTCGAGCATCGTCGCCGCAGCCGCACCGCCCGTGATCTGGAGGAAGCGTCGACGGTCGAGGTTGACCATGGGGTGCACTCCTGGAGGGTGGTGGATCAGTCGAACCACCTTCGCGCTCGGAGGCGAACACGCCCCGGCGCGGGGATGACCGCCGTGCGAAGACTCGGTCAGCGGTTGGTCAGGTGGGACCCAACAGAGTCCGGGTATGCGAAAGAGGCCCGGCCCGGGTATTGCTGCCCGGGCGGGCCTCTGTCGTGAATGTGTGTCCGGCTGCGTCCTACTCTCCCACACCGTCACCAGTGCAGTACCATCGGCGCTGAAGGGCTTAGCTTCCGGGTTCGGAATGGAGCCGGGCGTTTCCCCTTCGCTATGACAGCCG
>JAEXXY010000016.1 GCA_023451855.1 Actinomycetes bacterium | reverse complement strand
GTGCCGGGCTGTGCCACCGCCCGGGTGGCGGCGATCGCGACCGGGCCGACGCCCTCGCCCCGGCGCAGGTTCGGCTCTGGAGGGGCGCTGCGCTCACCGAAGAGGTCGAGGGCCGCGCTGACCGTGGGCAGCAGGGCGGCGGCCACCCGGGCGTAGCCGGCCGGGCTCGGGTGGAAACGGTCCTCGCTGAACATGATCTTCGGGTCGGCGCTGAAGGCCTCGCTCAGCATGTCGCCGACCGACACGGCGCGACCGCCGGCCTCGACCACCGCGACGGTCTGGGCCGCGGCGAGGTCGCGCGACCAGCGTCGGGCCAGCAGGCGCAGCGGCTGGGGGACCGGCTCGATGGCGCCGAGGTCGGGGCAGGTACCGACGACGACCTCCGAGCCGGCCTCGCGCAGGCAGCGGACCGCCATCTCGAGGTGGCGCACCGCGAGGGAGGTGTCGATGCGGTGGGTGACGTCGTTGGCCCCGATGAGCACGAGGGCGACATCCGGGGTCGGGACCTCCTCGAGGGCCCGCTCGACCTGCGCATCGAGGTCGGAGGACTCCGCGCCGACGACGGCGACGTTCGTCAGGCGCACCGGCCGGCCGCTGAACGCGGCGACGCCGTTCGCGATGATCGCCCCGATCGTCTGGTGCGGGTGGGCGGCGCCCATGCCGGCGCCGGTCGAGTCGCCGAGCACGACGAGCCGGATCGGCTCACCGGGGCCGAAGCCGTAGCGTCCGTCGTCCTCCGGCGCGCCCTCGAAGGGCTGGCCGACGAGGCGCCGGGCCATGGCGGCCTCGGCCTTGATGACGCCGTAGCCGAGGAGGCTGAGCAGCCCGAGGCCGGCGACCCCGACGCCGCCGCCGTAGGCGGCCTGCTGGGCGATCCGTCGCGCGCGTCGTGCACGTCCCATCGGCCACCCCCCTTTTCGGTCCTGCGTCTCGCCGGTGCTCGTACGTCCCCGACGTGCACGCCGGGTTCTTCACGGTAACGCGCGGCGCCGACGCGTCGTGCCCGGTTCGCACGACCCCGCTGGGGGCCCACCGCGGCGCTCGGCTTCTCCCACCCGCCACGTCCCACCTCGTCCCCACCACGTCGCGCGATCGCGAGGAACGGGGTCCGACCGCCGGGCGCCCGTCTCGCGGGCTGGGACGACGCACCTAGGATGGGCGGGTGAAGTACGCAGAGAACGTGGCCGACCTCGTCGGCAACACCCCCTTGGTCAAGCTGGGCTCCGTCACCGCCGACGCGGGGGTGAGGTGCACGGTCCTGGCGAAGGTCGAGTACTTCAACCCGGGTGGGTCGGTCAAGGACCGCATCGCGCTGCGCATGGTCGAGGCCGCCGAGCGCGACGGGCTGCTCAAGCCCGGCGGCACCATCGTCGAACCGACGAGCGGCAACACCGGCGTCGGGCTCGCCCTCGTGGCCCAGCGCCGCGGCTACAAGTGCGTCTTCGTCTGCCCCGACAAGGTGAGCCAGGACAAGCGCGACGTGCTCAAGGCGTACGGCGCCGAGGTCGTCGTCTGCCCGACCGCCGTCGAGCCGGACCACCCCGACTCCTACTACTCGGTGAGCGACCGCCTCGTCCGCGAGATCGACGGTGCGTGGAAGCCGAACCAGTACTACAACCCCGAGGGCCCCAACAGCCACTACCTGACCACCGGTCCAGAGATCTGGCGCGACACCGACGGACGGGTCACGCACTTCGTCGCCGGCGCCGGCACGGGCGGCACCATCAGCGGCACGGGCAAGTACCTCAAGGAGGTCAGCGACGGCGCGGTCCGCGTCATCGCGGCCGACCCCGAGGGCTCGGTCTACTCCGGTGGCACCGGCCGCCCCTACCTCGTCGAGGGCGTCGGCGAGGACTTCTGGCCGGGCGCCTACGACCCGTCGGTCGTCGACGAGGTCATCGCCGTCACCGACGCCGAGTCGTTCGAGATGACGCGTCGCCTCGCCCGCGAGGAGGGCCTGCTCGTCGGCGGGTCGTGCGGCATGGCCGTCGTCGCCGCGCTGCGCGCCGCCCGCGACCTGCCTGAGGACGCCGTCGTCGTCGTGCTGCTGCCCGACTCCGGCCGCGGCTACATGAGCAAGATCTTCAACGACGAGTGGATGCACTCCTACGGGTTCCTCACCGACGACCACACCGAGCAGACCGTCGGCGACGTGCTGCACACGAAGTCCGGCGACATGCCGGCCCTGGTGCACACGCACCCGAACGAGACGATCCGCGACGCCGTCGCGATCCTGCAGGAGTACGGCGTCTCGCAGATGCCGGTCGTCAAGGCAGAGCCGCCGGTCATGTCGGGCGAGGTCGCCGGGTCGGTCAGCGAGCGGGCGCTGCTCGACGCGCTCTTCACCGGCCGCGCGCACCTGGCCGACGCCGTCGAGAAGCACATCGAGCCCGGGCTGCCGCTCGTCGGCGCCGGCTCCCCGGTGTCGGCGGCGCGCAAGGAGCTCGAGACCGCCGACGGGGTGCTCGTCGTCGAGGACGGCAAGCCGGTCGGCGTGCTGACCCGGGCGGACCTGCTCGCGTTCCTCGCCGACTGACCCGGTTCGCGCCGGGACGAACTCACGGCAGATGCGTCGGGCCCCCTTCCAGCGGAAGGGGGCCCGACGCGTCTGGACTGAATGGTCTCGCGGCTCAGG
>JAEXXY010000525.1 GCA_023451855.1 Actinomycetes bacterium | reverse complement strand
CCCGAACCCCCGGAGGAGGACGGGGCTGCGGAGGGCGCGGTGGGGGAGCGCGGGGCCGGTTTGGTGTCGCGTAGATCCATCCGCTAATGTCTACCTCGCACCGAGCGGGGAAGTTACATCGCTGGTGTTCCCGCGGACGTAGCTCAGTTGGTAGAGCGCAACCTTGCCAAGGTTGAGGTCGCCGGTTCGAGCCCGGTCGTCCGCTCGGAGGCAATTCGGTACTTGCCTTCACACGGTGGAGTGGCCGAGAGGCGAGGCAGCGGCCTGCAAAGCCGCGTACACGGGTTCAAATCCCGTCTCCACCTCGGGTAGCAACACCCCAGGGCGATTGGCGCAGTGGTAGCGCGCTTCCTTGACACGGAAGAGGTCACTGGTTCAAACCCAGTATCGCCCACCAGCACCAGAGGCCCCCGGCAGCGCCGGGGGCCTCTCGCCTTCTCCGGGGCGTCTGCACGTCTGCCGCTGGTCGGTGGCGTGTGGCGACGGCGCATGTCGGGCAGGCGGATTCGCTGTCACGCGACGCGTCCGCTATGGTCTACCTCGCAGCCGAGGGCACGTCCCGGAGCAGCACGTGCGGACGTAGCTCAGTTGGTAGAGCGCAACCTTGCCAAGGTTGAGGTCGCCGGTTCGAGCCCGGTCGTCCGCTCCAGCAGGAAGGCCTCACGACCTTGGTCGTGGGGCCCTTCCGTTGGCGGTCCGGTGAAGCCCGGATCGTGCACCACCAGAGGGCGATTGGCGCAGTGGTAGCGCGCTTCCTTGACACGGAAGAGGTCACTGGTTCAAACCCAGTATCGCCCACCACCACGACAGCCCCCGACCAGCGCAACGCCGGTCGGGGGCTGTTCGCATCGGTGGGCGCGTGCTCAGCGCCCGCCGAAGGTCTCGAGGAGGATCTCGCGCTCGCCGTCGGTGAGGTTCGTGGCGATGAGGGTGTTGTGCATCCCCCGGAAGCGCTCACCGACCCGGTCCAGGTCGCCGTCCTCGGTGACGACGAACAGCGCGGAGGTGCCCGGGGTCACCTGGGTCCGGATCGTCTCCAGCTGCTCCTTGGTGATCCCCGCGTCCTCGGTGATCTTGCTGATCGCGCCGATCCCCGCGCCCACGATGCCGCCCACGACCGGGACGAAGAAGAGGGCGCCGACGAGGACGCCCCACAGGGCTCCCCATCCCGTGCCGCGCCACTTCTCGTCGTTGCTGTGCGACATCTGCGGCTTCGCCTCGCCCTCGGGCCAGGTGACGACCGCGTGGTCGATGATCTTGAGGAACCCGTCGGTCTGGCAGCCCTCGAGGACCGACTCCGCCTGCGCGGCACCGTTCGGGTCGTCGAACTTCCACACCGTGAAAGCAGCCATGTCATGCTCCTTTGCCTGGCGCCGTCGACCGGTCGGCCGTCCGGCGGTGGTTGCGAGTGGTGTCGACAGGTGGCACCTGCGTCTTCGGGGCGCGCCTGTCCCGCAAGGACCACCCTGCCGCCCGCGGCCGCGCGGTTCGTCCCCCTCGCAGGCTGAGATGCGGCCTCGTCGCCGGCCCGCGACCCGGGTCGACCCTCCGGCTTCGCACCGGCCGTGACCTGGCCCGACGCCGTGGTCGGCAGCGTGAGGTAGGTGGAGGATGCCGCAGCGGCGGCCGCATCTCGATGACGTTGGCGGCCACCGAGACCATCAGTCGATGCCGCCGGCAGCCTGCCTCATCGCAGCGGACGTGACGACCGCGAGGATGATCGCGAGCGTCGCCGCCGGAGGCTCACCGGGCGCTCGCGGAAGGCGAAAGGCTGCAGCCGGCCGGCGCAGCCGCTGGTTCGTCACGGCCGGTCCCCTCCCTCGACGGGCGGGGTGGCCAGCAGCCGGTCACGGTCCACTGCGTCCGCGGGCCGGAGTGCGGCTGCGGGCGTCGGGCTCATGCCAGAGCCCGGGCCTTGATCTGCGAGAACTCCTCGGGGGAGATGGCGCCGCTGTCGAGCAGCGACTTGGCCTGGTACAGCTGGTCGGTGGTCGAGGCGGTCGAACCGCCGGCGACGCGTTGGATGTACTTCTCCTGCGCGGCCATCTGGGCCTCGGCGGCCTGCATCTCGCGCTCGGCCATGCCCCGGCCCCGGACGATGAGGTAGATGAGTGCGGACAGGAGGGGGAAGATGAAGAGTGCGAGCACCCACAGCACCTTCGCGAACCCACCGAGCTCCTTGTCCCGGAAGAGGTCTCCGAAGATGTGGAAGAGCATGATCAGGTAGGCCACGAAGAAGAAGGACCACACAAGCAGCCAGAAGAAGCTCCAGAAGTCCATGGTGAGCCAGTCCTTTCGTTGTCGCGACTCGTCGCGGTAGCGGTCAAGGGGACCGCTTCGCCATCAGCCTCCCGCCGCCGAACAAAACCGGCATCGCACTCTGCGAGCGAGATCGGGCGCTCAGGGGTCCGGGTGGGCCCGGTCCGCTGCTCCGGCGCCCGGTTCGTCCATCAGCTGGGTCGAGGTGACCTCCAGCCCCATGGCCGTCAGGCTGCCCAGCACGGCGACCAGCTCCTGGCTGTCGTGCACCCGGACCGTCAACGTGGTCCGGATCCCGTCGCTGTCACACCACATCGCGTAGGGCCAGACATCGCGCTCGTCCACCTCGCCGTTCACGATCACCACGGCTTGCATCGGCATCCTCCTTCTCCCGGGAAGGACTTCGCGTCACCGACAGGATGCCGATGCCGGGGACGTGCCGCGTCACTTCATGGGGAGTAGATCGCAGAGCCTGACGACGCCCTGTGGTCGCGGCCCCCGGTCAGTAGAGCTCCAGCTCGGCGGCCCTGCGGATGGCGGCGCGCCGGCTGCTGACGCCCAGCTTCTGGTAGATGTGCGCGATGTGCGTCTTGGCCGTGTGCAGCGAGATGTACTCGGCTTCGGCGATCTCGGCGTTGGTGAGGTTGGTGGCGAGGTAGCGCAGGATCACGTGCTCGCGTTCCGTCAGCTGCTCACCTCGCCCGGTGGTCTCCTGACGCTGCCCCGCGGCGATCCGGCCGAGCACCTGGGTCACGGCGGCGGGATGCGCGGTGCCGTGGCGCAGGTGGGCCTTGAGCAGCTCGGGCAGTCGCTCGCCGACGCCGAGGAAGGGCCCGTACAGCTCGTCCGGCTCGGCGGCGACCAGGGCCGCTTCGAGGGAGGCGTGCGCGTCGGGCCTGCCGAGCTCGGCGCGGGCCTCCGCCTCGAGGCAGCGGGAGAGGCACTCGACCTGTGGAAGGCGCCCGGTCTGCGGCATCCGCTCGAGCTCGGCGAGGGCATCGCCGGGCAGGCCGGCCTGGATGAGCACCTTCGCCCGGTGCGGGCGGGCCAGCGGGTACTCGGGCTCGCTCATCGGTCCGGAGGCGAGCGCCACCGCCTCTCGGGTCTTCCCCTCGGCCATAAGGATCAGGCCCTCGAGCCCGCCCAGCATGGACGGCCATCCCGGTGCGCTGCGTCCGGACTCGGCCAAGGCCCGGACCTGCGCCACGGCCCGCTTCGCGCCGGCGACGTCGCCCAACCCCAGGCAGGCCTTGGTCAGGTAGTTCAGCGTGAGGCCCCGCAGCTCCCAGTCGAACGGCAGCATCATCGACAGGGCGCGCTCCAGCTGGGCCCGTGACTCGTTCAGGTTGGCCCGCCAGTAGTCGAGCCAGCCGAGGAAGGCGACCGCCGGGGCCAGTGTCGCCAGGCCCACCCAGCCCCGGTCGTCCGCGCGGGCGAGCACGCTGAGAGCGAGGTCGCGGACCTCGTCGAGCCGCCCCTCGACGATGGCGGGCAGGCACGACTCGGCGAGCGCCGTCAGCTCGAGGGCCAGCAGCCCGGTGTCGCGCGCGGTGGCGGCCGATGACCGGAGCATCTCGAGGGTGGGCGCGGCATCGGCCTGGAGCCTGGCCTCGCCCATGCCGACGAACATCTGGACCGAGGCGAGGACAGCCGGGTCCGGCGGGCGCTGGCTCCGGTTGAACCGCTCGAGGAGCGCCGCACCCGGTTCGACCGCCGCGCTGAGCCCCAGGCCGTAGCCGGTGCGGAACAGCTTGACGACGGCCATCCGGTCCTCGAACTCGGCCTTGGCCTCGGTCGGCAGCAGGACGGCCGCGTCGTGCGCGGCATCGATCTGCACCTGCGCGTCGTCCATCTTCCCGCGCTGCACGAGGATGAGCGCCCGGGCCAGGTGGGTGTCCGCGGAGTACGCCGACCCTTCCGGCACCTGGTGCACGGCGTCGAGCACTGCATCGGTCCGTCCTTCGAGGAACAGCTCGAGCCAGCGGTCGGCGAAGATCCAGGAGGCCTTCTCACCGTCGCCCGCGGCTACGGCGTGCCGGATCGCGGTCGGAGCGTCGACGCTGCTCCACCAGTCCGCCGCTGCGGCGTGCTGCACGGTGGCCCGCTCGGGATAGTCGGCGACGAGGCGTCGGTGGATGTGGGCGGCGAAGAGCGGGTGCCAGTGGTACCAGGCTTCCTCGGCGTTGCTGCCCCCACGGGAGAGGAAGAGACCATCGGCGAGGCACTGCTCGAGGAGCGCCTCGGCGCTGTGCGTTCCCCGGACGCTGTCGACGAGCGAGGGGCAGACGTGTTCGTCCAGGGTGGCGTCGAGGACGAAGTCCCGGAGGTCGTCGGACAGTGACGCGAGCACCTCCGTGGCGAGGTACTCGGCCAGCGCCTGGTCGCGCCGCAGCTGGGTCGGCACCTGCTTGCGCAGGCCGTACTGGCGCGAGGCGAGGATCGCCATGCGGACCCCGGCCGGCCATCCGCCGGTGGCCCGGTGGATCGACTCCACGGTCTCGGCGTCGAGGTCCAGGCCGGCGGCCTGCACGGCCTCGGCGGTCTCCTGCGGGCTGAACGCCAGCTGTTCGTGCGTGAGGTAGGCGAGCCGGTCGTCGAGCCGCAGGCGCTGGAGCCGGAGCGGGGGGACGACGCGGGCCGCCACGGCGATGCGCATGTTGGCCGGGGCCCACTTGAGGATGTGGTCGATGATCTGGATCGAGCCTCGCGAGCCGGTGAGGTCCTGGAGGTCGTCGAGGACGAGGGTCAGGGGCAGCGCGGCGTCGTACAGCACCTCCAGCAACGAGTCGACCAGCGTCACCGGCTCTGCGCGCAGGGCGGAGGCCCGGAGGGGCTCGAGGTTCGCGCCCAGCTCCTCGAGCCCGGACAGGCCGACGGCGGTGACGAGGTCGGCGACGAGGCGGACCGGAGCCCGGTCGGAGTCGTCGACGTCCAGCCAGATGGCGGCGCCGTTGACCTGCTGGCGCCTCGATGCGGCGGCGAGCAGCGTCGACTTGCCATAGCCCGCCATGCCGGCGAGCACGACCACCGGACGATGGTCGATGAGGGGCACAAGGCGCGCTCGGTCGATCGTGTGGGCGGACGGCTGAGGAACCGTCATCCGCGCGTGACGTGGTCCGACCATGTCATCCCCGACGGTGGATGTGTGGAGGGTTTGCTATCTGCGAGCGTAACCACTCGAACTGGCAGCAGAGTCGGCTTTCAGGGTTTCCCGGATGTGGGGCAGGTCATGCAGCGGTACGAGATCGTCCTCGACGGAGAGCTGACCGCGGACCTGCCCGAGCTCGGCTCTCCGGTCCGGCGCCGCGACAGCGGACAGGCGACGATCCTGTCGGTGTCGGCCGGCGACCCCGACGCGCTCGGGCGGACGCTCGACCTGCTCGAGTCGCTGGGCATCGGGGTCACCGCGATCCACAAGGTGTCCGATGCCGATCCCGATGCCGGTGGCGGTCAGGACGCCGCCGACCCGGGCTGAGGGCTCACGGGACAGCCCCACTCATCCTCGTCGGGCGATGTGCAGGGTCGGTGCCGGACGCGAGGGTCGGTGTATTGCAGGCAGCCGTCAAGGAGGCAGGACATGAGTGTCAACGTCGACGTCGGACCCATCGACTTTCTCGCGCTCGAGTTCCCGGGCGCCCGGATCAACGGGGAAGGGATGGCCATCCTCGTCGATCTCGTCGACCGCGGCATCATCCGGATCCTCGACATGAAGGCCATGGTCCGTGGCGAGGACGGGACCGTGACGGCCGTCGCCATCACCGACCTCGATGGTGACGGCACGCTCGACCTCGCCGTCTTCGAGGGCGTCGAGTCGGACCTGCTCGACGAGGAGGACCTGGCGCAGGCCGCCGACCTGCTGGAGCCGGGCAACGCGGCCGCAGTCCTCGTCTACGAGAACACGTGGGCGGGTCCCTTCGTGTCGGCCATGCGTCGCGCCGGGGCCGAGGTCGTGGCCAGCATGCGCGTACCTGCCGACGTGGTGCTCGCACGCCTGGAGGAGCTCGAGGCCGCCCGTGCGTCCGGCTCGGACAGCGCGGACAGCGCCGCCGGCTCGGACAGCGCGGACAGCGCCGCACAGACCGCGGACAGCACGCCGGCGTGACCCGGAACTCTCAGCCAGAGCAGAGGAGCAGACGATGGGACTGATCGGTGGAATGGCGCGGACGGCCGTGGTGGCCGGCACCGCGACGGCGGTGTCGAACCGGGTGTCGCGCCGCCAGGCAGGACGGTGGGCAGCCCAGGAGCAGCAGCAGGCGCCCCCACCGCCACAGTACGAGCAACCCCAGTACGCGGCGCCGCCCCCGCCGCCCCCGCCGCCCCCGGAGCCCGCCGCCCCGTCAGGTGCCGACGCGGACCTGGCGAGGCTGCAGCAGCTCGGCGAGCTGCGCGCCTCGGGGGTGCTGACGGAGGAGGAGTTCCAGGCCCAGAAGGCCCGGATCCTGGGGATGTAGGAGCTCACACGACTCCCGCGGGCCGCGCCGTCCCACCGGCGCGGCCCGTGGTCAGGCGCGTCCGGGCCACGGCCCGCGTGGTCATGCCGAGCCCCGTCGCCGGTCGGCGACGGGGCCCAGGCGAGGCTGGATGGGTGGGCGCGGAGGTGGGATCTAGGCGACGAACGCCGGGGGGATGGGGGCGAAGTCGTGGATCTCGTCGTCACCGGGCTGGATGACCCCGCAGGAGGACTCCGGCACCTCGCGCCAGGCCCCCGGCAGGTCGCGCAGCGGCTCCGACACGATCAGACGCGTCTCGTCGCCCAACCGTCGCAGGACCTCCAGCTCGGGGTGCAGCTCGCGCAGCTGCACCACGTTGGTCGAGTAGAAGAGGGACCGGCTCTGGTGGGTCGAGGAGTAGCGGAACGCCCAGACGCGCTCGCCGTCGGAGGTGGCGATCGTCGCCTGCACGGGGTCGGCGACGCCGTGTCGTTCGGCGACGTGCTCGACGAGGCCCACGGCCTTGGCGACAGCCGTGATGGGGTCCTCCTCGAGGCCGAAGGTCAGGGCGAGGAAGAACAGGGCCTCCGAGTCGGTCGACCCCTCGATGTCGGGGTAGAGCGACGGGTCGACGGCGAACAGGAGGTCGCGCTTGAGCTGGTGGAAGCCGAAGACGGCCCCGTTGTGCATCCACAGCCGGACGCCGTGCCGGAAGGGGTGGCAGTTGCTGCGCTGGACCGGCGTCCCCGTCGACGCGCGCACGTGCGCGAAGAGCAGACCGGTGCGCACCTGCCTGGTGAGCTCGCGGAGGTTCTGGTCGTTCCAGGCCGGGTCGACGCTCTTGAAGATCGCCGGCGCGGGGCCCTCGCCGTACCAGCCGACCCCGAAGCCGTCCCCGTTCGTGGTCGTGGCCCCCATCGTCGAGTGGAGGCTCTGCTCGATGAGCGAGTGCTCCGGCTTGAAGAGGAGGTCCTCGGCGAGGACCGGGTCACCCGAGTACACCATCCAGCGGCACATGCGTTCATGGAACCGGCCCGGAGGTGGCCGATCATCACTCCTCGGGGATGAGTCGGGCAAGAGCAGAGGACGACTCGCGAAGGACCCCGAGCCGATTCAGCCGAACCGCCACGCGGACAGACGTTTTCGCCTGGTTTCACACTCCGGCCCACCGTCCGCTATCGTCTACGACGCACCCGCGGCGCTCCGGCCCCCGCTGGTCTGCAGGCGGACGTAGCTCAGTTGGTAGAGCGCAACCTTGCCAAGGTTGAGGTCGCCGGTTCGAGCCCGGTCGTCCGCTCCACGGGAAGGGCCCGTCGACTCACGTCGACGGGCCCTTCCGCACGTCCGGGGGACGGCGCGGGCGCCGGGGTCCGTAGGCTGTCGGGCATGGCTGCGTCGAGCAAGGCCCCCGTAGTGGAGCTCGAGGTCGGCGACCACACGGTGCGCCTCTCGAGCCCCGACCGCGTCTACTTCTCCGAACGCGGGGAGACCAAGCTCGACCTGGCGCAGTACTACCTCTCGGTCGGCCCCGGGATCGTCAACGCCCTGCGCGAACGGCCCTGCATGCTGCACCGCTTCCCCAAAGGTGTCGACGGCCAGAAGGTGCACCAGAAGCGCCTGCCGGCCGGGGCCCCACCGTGGGTCGAGACGGTACGCCTGCACTTCCCGCGCTACGGCCTGCACGCCGACGAGCTGTGCGTCACGAAGCTCGCCGACGTCATCTGGGCCGTGCAGATGTCGACGGTCGAGTTCCACCCGTGGAACAGCCGCCGCGCCGACACCGAGAAGCCCGACGAGTGGCGCATCGACCTCGACCCGATGCCGGAGTGCGGCTTCGACACGGTGCGGCGCGCGGCGGCCACGACCCACGAGATCCTCGACGAGCTCGGCGCCGTCGGGTGGCCCAAGACCTCGGGCGGCAAGGGCCTGCACGTCTACGTGCGCATCGAGCCCAACTGGGGTTTCAAGGACGTCCGGCGCGGCGCCCTGGCCTTCGCCCGCGAGGTCGAGCGACGCATGCCCGACGAGGTCACGACGACGTGGTGGCGTCGCGACCGGGCCCCGAGCGACCTCTTCGTCGACTACAACCAGAACGCCCGCGACCACACCATCGCGGCGGCCTACAGCGTCCGCGGCACACCGCACGGCACCGTGTCCGCCCCGATCCGCTGGGACGAGGTGGCCGACGTCGAGCCGCGCGACCTCACCATCGCCACGATGCCGGCGCGCTTCGCCGAGCTCGGTGACCTCCATGCAGGAATCGACGACGCCGTGTTCGACTTCACGCCCCTGCTCGAGTGGGCCGAGCGCGACGAGCGGGACGGTGCCGGCGTTCCCCCGGAACCGGAGGACGCCTGACACCCGACCGATCGGGGCGCCGCTCCGAACCCGACACACCAGCACAACCCATGACATCCCAGCACCCAGGAGGACCAGTGACCGCCCTCGGCGACTTCAAGGCGACGACGATCGACGGGCGGGAGATCTCCTTGTCCGAGTACGACGGCGAGGTCGTCCTCGTCGTGAACACCGCCAGCGAGTGCGGTTTCACGCCGCAGTTCGCCGGCCTCGAGGAGCTCTACCGCGCCTACCGCGACCGCGGCTTCACTGTGCTCGGCTTCCCGTGCAACCAGTTCGGCGGCCAGGAGCCGGGAACCGAGGCGGAGATCAGCGGGTTCTGCGAGAAGAACTACGGGGTCACCTTCCCGATGTTCGCCAAGGTCGAGGTCAACGGCGCCGACGAGCACCCGCTCTTCACGTGGCTGAAGACCGAGGGCGGTGGTCTGCTCGGCAGCCGGATCAAGTGGAACTTCACCAAGTTCCTCGTCGGGCGCGACGGTCAGGTCATCGGGCGCTGGTCGCCGACGACCGAGCCGTCGGCGCTCGGTGGCGAGGTCGAGTCGGCCGTCGGCGGCTGAGGGGGCCGGCGAGCCGGGCCCTACGATCTGCGGGTGGACCTCGCCCGCTTCGCCGACCGGGTCGCCACGACGGTCGTCGACGTCCGCCGTGGCGCCGACGCCCTCGACGCCCTCGACGGCGAGGGGTTCTGGGCCGTCGTCGCGTCGTTCGAGGGTGAGGTCACCGCCGTCCGCTTCGCCGAGGTGTCCCGTGGTGTCCCGGTGCCGCCCCGCCTCCCGTGGGCGCCGCTGACGGGGGAGTGGGCCTCGTCGCTGGACCGCTCCGAGTACGTGGGCGCGGTCCGTGACGTCCGGCGCCGGATCGCGTCGGGGACGGTGTACCAGGTCAACATCTGCCGTGTCGTCAGCCATGAGCTCGACGCCGGCGCAGACCTCGACGCCCTGGACTCGCTTCTGCGACAAGGTAACCCGGCGCCTCACGCTGCACGCATCCGCTGTGATGCGGCGGGGCTCGACGTCGTGGGCGCCTCGCCCGAGCTGTTCCTGTCGCGCTCGGACGGTCGCGTGGTGACGCGCCCCATCAAGGGCACCGCGCCCACCCCCGAGGAGATGCTGCCCAAGGACCACGCCGAGAACGTCATGATCGTCGACCTCATGCGCAACGACCTGTCCGGGGTGTGCGAGCCGGGCACCGTGTCGGTCGACGCGCTCTGCGCCGTGGAACGGCATCCCGGCCTCGTGCACCTCGTGTCGACGGTGAGCGGCCGGCTGCGTCACGACGCGTCGTGGCGTGACATCGCTGCTTCGATGCTGCCGCCCGGCTCGGTCAGCGGCGCGCCCAAGTCGAGCGCGCTCAGGGCCATCGCCGACCTCGAGGCGACGCCGCGCGGGCCCTACTGCGGGGCGGTCGGCTGGGTCGACGCCGACCGCGGCGAGGCCGAGCTGGCGGTGGGCATCCGCACCTTCTGGTCCGAGCGCGACGGCGACGGACGCCGGTGGCTCCGGTTCGGCACGGGGGCGGGCATCACGTGGAGCTCGGACCCCGAGGGGGAGTGGGCCGAGACCGAGCTCAAGGCCGCCCGGCTCGTCGGGCTCGCGGCCGGCGCTGTGGCACCATGAGGCCACCCCAGCGGCGACACGACGAGGAGCCATGAGCACCACCACACGCGTCTGGGTCGACGGACGGCTCGTCGACCCCACCGGGCCGGCGGTGTCGGCCCTCGACCACGCCGTCACCGTCGGTGACGGCGTCTTCGAGACGGCCAAGATCGTCGACGGCCGACCCTTCGCGCTGTCCCGGCACCACCGCCGCCTCGAGCGCTCCGCCACCGGGCTGGGCCTGCCGCCGGTCGACCTCGCGTTCGTCGACAAGGGTGTGGCGGCGGTGCTCGAGGGCGACCCGATCCCGTTCGGGCGCCTGCGCTACAGCGTCACCGGCGGCATCGGTCCGCTGGGCTCGGACCGGTCCGACGCCGACCTCACCTACATCGTCCTGGCCGCGCCGCAGGCCCTGCCGCCGCAGAGCGGTGCCCTGACGGTCGTGCCCTGGACCCGCAACGAGCGCTCGGCGGTCGTCGGCCTCAAGACGACCTCCTACGCCGAGAACGTCGTGGCGTTGGCGCGGGCCCGCCAGGTCGGCGCGGTCGAAGCGGTCTTCGCCAACACCCGCGGCGAGCTGTGCGAGTGCACCGGCAGCAACGTCTTCGTCGTCGTCGGCGGCGTCGTGCTGACGCCACCTGCCGACTCCGGCCTGCTGCCCGGCATCACCCGCGAGCTCGTGATCGAGTGGGGGCGTGCAGCGGGCTTCGACGTCCGCGAGGAAGCCCTGCCGATCGACGTGCTCGCGTCGGCCGACGAGGTGTTCATCACGAGCTCGACCAAGGACGTCCTGCCCGTCCACGCTGTCGATCAGCGGGACATGCCGGTCGAGCACCCGGTCACCGATGCCCTCCAGCGGGTCTTCCGCGAGGCGTCCGGGCAGGACCTCGACCCGTGACCCGCCCCGACCGCACCCACCCGGACCACCAGGCGTCGGACGCGCCGGGCGAGGTCGACTACTCCGACGCCAACGCGACCCTCGACGCCGACGAGGACCGCTGGGCCTGGCGGGCCCGGCTGCGCCGCAACCGCGTGACGCACCTCGTGTGGCGCACCGCCGTGGGCGTCGTCGGCACGGTGGTCACCGTGGCCGGCCTCATCATGGTGCCGGCGCCCGGGCCGGGCTGGCTCGTCGTCTTCTTCGGGCTGCTCATCCTCGCCAGCGAGTTCGAGTTCGCCCAGCGCTGGCTCGACTTCGCCAAGCGTCACGTGAGCCGCTGGAACGACTGGATCATGGCGCAGGCAGTCTGGGTGCGCGGGCTCGTCGCCCTCGGGACGCTCGTCATCGTGTGGGCGGTCATCTGGGGCTATCTGGCCGTCGCCGGTGTCCCGCAGTTCGTGCCGCAGTGGGCCGAGGAGCTGCTGACGCAGCTGCCCGGCATCGCCTGACCCTGCACCGGCTGACCTGCATCGACGCCTGGTGCCGACGGGGCGCCCGGCAGCGGTGGTGGGGCGATTTCCGCCACCGGTCGGGCACAGGCTATTGTTTCCCTCCGTCGCCCCGATCGCCGTCGGCACCCGGGCGCCCGGACGTGTAGCTCAGTTGGTTAGAGCGCTCGCTTCACACGCGAGAGGTCAGGGGTTCGAGTCCCTTCACGTCCACCAGCACCGAACGGCCCCCGACCTGTGAGAGCACAGGTCAGGGGCCGTTCGGCGTCCCGGGCCGCGCGCCGCGCGCGGCTGCCAGCGTGACGGACTAGCCTGAGCCGCATGAACGCTGCCGTGTCGAGCCTGTTCATCTATCCCGACTCCGACGCCCCTGGGCAGGAGCTCGACAGCGTAGAGATCACGCCGTCCGGGCCGGCGGGCAACCGGGCCAAGAAGAACGCCGTCCACCTCGTCTCGGCGGCCGACTACGTCGAGACCCACCCGAAGGCCAATGTCGTGCTCGACATGGACGCCTCGGTGCTGGCCGGGCTCGTCGGGCGCACCGTGCGGCTCGGCGACTGCACCCTGCAGGTGACCCGAGCCCCGTCGCAGTGCGCCGGCGTCTACGCCGACGTCGTCGAGCCCGGTGAGGTCGCGGTCGACGACCTGCTGCTCGTCGCCGAGTCGGAGTGAGCTGCGTGCCCGAGCGGCCGGCGGTCTCACGAGCCCCGGACGCGAGCGCCCGGTGACGATCCACTCCGAGCACCCGTTCCTGCCGCCCGAGCCCGACCGCGACCCGGTCCGGCGACTGCGCGGTCGGGTCGGGTCGACGGTGACGCTGTGGACCGCCGGCGCGGGGGCGGAGCGCGCCGGGCTGACGGTGTCCTCCTACCTCGTCGCCGCGGGTGAGCCCGCCCGGGTCGTCGCGCTGCTCCACCCGGAGTCCGACCTCCTCGAGCGCCTCGAGGAGGAGGGTACGGCTGTCGTCGCCCTGCTCGGCTGGCGCCAGCGCGACGTGGCCGACGTCTTCGCCGGCGTGCGCCCGGCCCCCGGCGGTCCCTTCCGGAGCGGAGCTTGGGAGCAGACGGCCTGGGGGCCGCGCCTGCTCGACGTCGCGACGTGGGCAGGCGTCCGTCTCGACGCCGCCGCCACCCACGACGTCGGGTGGTCGCGTCTCGTCGAGGCCGTCATCGAGCACGTGGAGCTCGGGGACGACGACGAGCCGCTCGTGCACCGACGCGGCCGGTACCAGCGACCCGACGCCTGAGCGATCCCGTTGCGGCACAACGGATCCCGGTCCTGTCAGCCGGCCATCGGACCGTCGTTCATCTCGGTCGTCAGCCACGCGTCGGGGATGCCGAAGCCGTCGACGAGCAGGCCGGCGTGCGGGCGCAGCTCGGCGCACAGCTCGTTGACGACCGCGGTGAGCGCCTTGGCGCGGGCCGGGCTCAGACGGTCGTGCTCGAGGTACCAGGCCTTGTGCGCCTCGATGGTCGTGAGGGCGTGCAGGTCACAGACCCGCGCGAGCAGGGCCTGCACCTGCGGGTCCTCGCACTCCTCGACGGCGGCCGCGAACGACTCCGTGACGACGCGCTCCACGTGGGCCCGAGCGGTGTCGACGAGGTGGTCCTGACAGGCGTTGAAGACGGCGAACGCGTCGGCGTCGCGCGCCTCCGCCCGGCGCAGCCGGCGGGCCAGTCCCTCGAGCAGGTGCTCCTCCCGCTCGCGCAGCAGCCGAAGCTGGGTGCCACGGGCCGCGAAGGTCAGGTCCTCATCGCGGCCGGGTGACGCGTCGACGATGCGCTGCACGATGCCGCGCGCTGCGGAGCGCTCGATGACGGTGCCGGCCGCCAGGCGGGCGCCGAAACGGACGATGCCGACGGTGTCGAGGTCGCCGAACGTCGAGCGGTAGTCGGTGAGCAGCGACTTGGCGACGAGCTGGAGCAGGACCGTGTTGTCGCCCTCGAAGGTCGTGAAGATGTCGGTGTCGGCCTTGAGCTGGGCGAGCCGGTTGGCGTGGAGGTAACCGGCTCCGCCGCACAGCTCGCGGCACTCCTGGATGGTGTCGGTGGTGTGCCGCGTGGTCAGCGCCTTGATCCCGGCGGCGCTGGTCTCGAGGCGCCGCTGGGCCTCCTCACCGGGGGTGCGACCCGACAGTACGTCGTCCATCGCGCCGACGAGCTCGTGCTGGGCCACCTGGAAGGCGTAGGCGGCGGCGATGCGGGGCAGCAGCCGGCGCTGGTAGGTGCGGTAGTCGAGCACGGTCACCTCGTCGCCACCGCCGGGCGGCGCGAACTGCCTTCGCCCCAGGGCGTACCGCGTCGTGACCGCGAGCGCCGAACGGGCGGCGGCGCCGGCACCACCAGCCACCGAGATGCGACCCCGGACCAGGGTGCCGAGCATCGTGAAGAAGCGGCGCGACGGGTTGTCGATGGGACTGGAGTAGCGGCCCTCGTCGTCGATGTCGCCGTAGCGGCCGAGCAGGTTGGTGCGGGGCACGCGGACGTGGTCGAAGGAGAGCCGGCCGTTGTCGACGCCGTCGAGCCCGAGCTTGGGCCCGCAGTCGGTGGCCGTCACGCCCGGCAGCGTGCGGCCCTCCTCGTCGCGCAGCGGCACGAGGACGCAGTGCACGCCCCGGGACTCGCCGTCGACGACGAGCTGGGCGAAGACCGCGCCGACGCGGGCATCGTGCGCGGCGCCACCGATGTAGTCCTTGCGCGCCGCGAGCGAGGGGGAGTGGACGACGAGCTCGTCGGTGGTGGCGTCGTAGGTGGCCGTCGTCAGCAGCGCCTGGACGTCGCTGCCGTGACCGGTCTCGGTCATGGCGAAGCAGCCGAGCAGCTCCCCGCTCGTGATCCGCGGCACGAGGTGGTCGTGGCGCTCCGTGCCGAGCATCGACACCGCCCCGCCGAACAGGCCCCACTGCACGCCTGCCTTGACGAAGAGCGAGAGGTCGCTGTGGCCGAGCATCTCGAAGGCCGTGACCGAGTCGCCGTACTGTGCGCTGCCGCCCTGGCGCTCCGGGCAGCCCTGTGCCGCATAGGGTTCGGCGGCCAGTCGCTGCATCTGGTCGCGGACCCTGGCGCGGTGCTCCTCGAGCGGTAGCGGTCGGGTCGGCGGGCCGAAGACGGCGTGGTCGAGCTCGCGGCAGCGCTCGCGCACGGCCCGCCGCGGGCCGTCGAGGTGGGCGCGCAGCGCATCGGCGCTCGGCGGGGGCAGGATCGGTGCGGTGG
>JAEXXY010000107.1 GCA_023451855.1 Actinomycetes bacterium | reverse complement strand
GTGCGCAGCACCGTCACCGAGCCGGTCGGCCGGCCCGCGCGGGAGGTCGGCGACGGGGCGGGCGTCGGTCCGGCGGCCGGCGTGGCCGAGGAGGTGCCGGTCGGGGAAGGCAGGGACGCCGTGCGCGTCGCGGGGGAGGAGCTCGAGGTCGTGCCCGTCGGGGCCGCCGACGACCCGGCCGGCGTCGGGCCGACGGACGAGCAGGCTGCCAGGACGAGCGCGCCGGCCACGGCCGCGACGTTGAGCGCGTGTGTGGCGTAGTGGGTTCGAGGCACGGGCACCTCCACGGGGTGGTGCTGCGAACCTATCGACCGAGCCTGTGCGGCGGGTGGGTCCTCACCGGTTGCGAGGGCTGGCCAGCAGGCCGGCGCCGATGGCGAGCATCCACGTGTCCTTGCTGACGGCCATGCCCTCGGGCGTGGGCCAGATGCTGCCCTCGCGGCGCATCCCCGGAGTGCGCAGGTAGAGGCCGACGAGCCCTCCGGCGAACGCGGTCAGGGCCGCGCCGGCCAGCCGGTTCGGCACGAAGGGCAGCAGCAGCGCTGCACCGGTGGCGATTTCGGCGGCCGACAGCATCTTGACGAAGGTCCTGGGCTCCAGCGGCTTGAGGACCGGGAAGGCGCCGGAAGCCATGCCGTGCATGCCGGCCGCCTGGTCCGCACCGGCGGACCACTTCTCGAGCCCGGAGTGGAGGATGTAGGCCCCGGTGGCGAGCCGCTCGGGGATCCGGTCCATGGTCATCGCGTTCATCTCAGGGCCTCCTGCCCGCGTGGTCACGATCCTGCATCCCCTACCCACGCGTCGCTGCGGCACGCCGCCCGGGATGCGCCTGCGTCAAAAAGTTCTCCTGCTGGGGAACACCGGACCCCGCCACGAAGTTGAGCCAGGTGAACGCAAGATTTGCGAGCGCGGCTTTGACAACGGCGGGCCCACTGGCGCAGATTGAGCGAGGACCTGTCAACCGGACCAGAGCATCACCAGAGCATCAAGGAGTCACCATGGCACGTGCGGTCGGAATCGACCTCGGCACCACCAACTCGGCCGTCTCCGTCCTCGAGGGCGGCGAGCCGACGATCATCGCGAACGCCGAGGGCGGTCGCACGACCCCGTCGGTCGTCGCCTTCAGCAAGAACGGTGAGGTGCTCGTCGGCGAGGTCGCCAAGCGCCAGGCCGTCACGAACGTCGACCGGACGATCCGCTCCGTCAAGCGCCACATGGGCACCGACTGGCGCTCGCCCGAGATCGACGGCAAGACCTACACGGCGCAGGAGATCAGCGCCCGCATCCTCCAGAAGCTCAAGCGCGACGCCGAGTCCTACCTCGGCGAGACCGTGACCGACGCCGTCATCACCGTCCCCGCGTACTTCGACGACGCCGAGCGCCAGGCCACCAAGGAGGCCGGTGAGATCGCGGGCCTCAACGTCCTGCGCATCGTCAACGAGCCCACCGCGGCCGCGCTCGCCTACGGCCTCGACAAGGGCAAGGAGGACGAGCTCATCCTCGTCTTCGACCTCGGTGGCGGCACGTTCGACGTGTCCCTCCTCGAGGTCGGCAAGGACGCCGAGGACGGCTTCGCCACGATCCAGGTGCGCGCCACGAACGGAGACAACCACCTCGGTGGCGACGACTGGGACGACGTCATCGTCCAGCACCTCATCACCCAGGTGAAGAACAAGACGGGCCAGGACCTGTCCAAGGACAAGATCGCGATGCAGCGCCTGCGTGACGAGGCCGAGCGCGCCAAGAAGGAGCTGTCCACCGCGACGAGCACCAACATCTCGGCGCAGTACATCTCGATGACGCCCGAGGGTCCGATCCACCTCGACGAGACCCTCAGCCGCGCGCAGTTCGAGCAGATGACCAAGAGCCTGCTCGACCGCACGAAGGCCCCGTTCCACAAGGTCATCGAGGACGCCGGCATCAAGGTGTCCGACATCGACCACGTCGTCCTCGTCGGCGGCTCGACCCGCATGCCCGCGGTTGCCTCGCTCGTCAAGGAGATGACCGGCGGCAAGGAGCCCAACAAGGGCGTCAACCCCGACGAGGTCGTCGCCATGGGCGCGAGCCTGCAGGCCGGCGTCCTCAAGGGCGAGCGCAAGGACGTCCTGCTCATCGACGTCACGCCGCTCTCGCTCGGCATCGAGACCAAGGGTGGCCTGTTCACCAAGCTCATCGAGCGCAACACCGCGATCCCGACGAAGCGCTCGGAGATCTTCAGCACGGCCGATGACAACCAGCCCTCGGTCCTCATCCAGGTCTTCCAGGGTGAGCGCGAGATCGCCCAGCACAACAAGTCGCTCGGCACCTTCGAGCTGACCGGCATCGCGCCGGCCCCCCGCGGCGTGCCGAAGATCGAGGTCACCTTCGACATCGACGCCAACGGCATCGTCAACGTCAGTGCCAAGGACCAGGGCACCGGCAAGGAGCAGAAGATGACGATCACCGGCGGCTCGGCCCTGTCCAAGGAGGAGATCGACCGGATGGTCAAGGACGCCGAGGCGCACGCCGAGGAGGACCACAAGCGTCGCGAGCAGGCCGAGGTGCGCAACCAGGCCGAGCAGCTCGTCTTCTCGACCGAGAACTTCCTCAAGGAGTCCGGCGACAAGATCCCCGCCGACGTCAAGACGCCGGTCGAGGAGTCGCTCGCCGACCTCAAGGCCGCGATCGCCGAGGGCTCCGAGGCCACGGCCGAGGACGTCAAGGCCAAGATCGAGGACCTCAACACCAAGTCGCAGGCCATGGGCCAGGCCGTCTACGCCTCGGAGCAGGCGAGCGCCGCCTCCGCCGGCGCCCCGGGCGCCGACGGCACGGGTCCCGACGGGGCCGCGTCGGGTTCGGCCGGCTCGGACGCGTCCGACGACGACGTCGTCGACGCCGAGGTCGTCGACGAGGACGAGGCCAAGGACGCCAAGTGACCGAGTCCACCCCGAACCCCGAGGCCGAGGGCGCCCAGCCCGGCGCCGGCGGGCCCGAGG
>JAEXXY010000106.1 GCA_023451855.1 Actinomycetes bacterium | reverse complement strand
GTCGTGCACGCCCTGGCCCGGCTCAAGGCCGCCGCGGCCCGGGTCAACGCCGACCTCGGCGTGCTCGAGCCCCCGATGGCGCAGGCCGTCGCCGACGCGGCCGACGCGGTCGCGCGCGGCGAGCACGACGACCAGTTCCCCGTCGACGTCTTCCAGACCGGTTCGGGCACCTCGACGAACATGAACGTCAACGAGGTCGTCGCGCGCCTCGCCCACCTCTCCTCGGGCCTGTCCGTGCACCCCAACGACCACGTCAACGCCGGCCAGTCGAGCAACGACACGTTCCCCAGCGCGCTGCGCGTGGCCGCCACCGTGGCGGCCATGACCGACCTCGCGCCGGCCCTCGAGCACCTGGCGAAGGCATTGGGACGCAAGGAGATCGAGTTCGCCGACGTCGTCAAGGCCGGGCGCACCCACCTCATGGACGCCGTACCCGTGACACTCGGCCAGGAGTTCGGGGGCTACCGCCGGCAGGTCGAGCTCGGCGTCGAACGCGTGCGCCACGCGGCCGGTGCGACGGCCGAGCTGCCCCTCGGCGGCACCGCGGCCGGCACGGGCCTCAACGCCGCGCCGGGCTTCGCCGCGGCCGTCATCGACCGGGTGTCGGGCGAGACCGGGATCGCCTTCCGCGAGGCGCAGGACCACTTCGAGGCTCAGTCGACCCAGGATGCCGTGGTCGAGCTGTCGGGCGCGGTCAAGGTCGTGGCGGTCGGCCTGACGAAGATCTGCGACGACCTGCGGTGGATGTCCTCGGGGCCGCGCACCGGCCTCGGCGAGATCCACCTGCCCGACCTGCAGCCCGGATCGAGCATCATGCCCGGCAAGGTCAACCCCGTCGTGCCGGAGGCGACCCTCATGGTGTGCGCCCAGGTGATCGGCAACGACCTCACGGTGACCACCGCGGGCGCCGCCGGCAACTTCGAGCTCAACGTCATGCTGCCGGTCCTGGCCCGCAACGTCCTCGAGTCGCTGACGCTGCTCGCCGCGGCGGCACGCCTGCTCGCCGACCGCTGCATCGACGGGATCACGGCCGAGGTCGAGCACGCCCGCACCCTCGCCGAGAGCTCCCCGTCGGTCGTCACCCCGCTCAACCGCTACCTCGGCTACGAGACCGCCGCGGCCGTCGTCAAGCAGGCCGTCCGCGAGCGGAAGACGATCAGGGAGGTCGTCATCGAGCAGGGCCACGTCGCCGACGGACGCCTCACCGAGGAGCAGCTCGACGCCGCCCTCGACGTGCTCGCCATGACGCGTCCGCCGAGCCGGTCGTGACCGCCCGCGAGCAGGTCGGGGGGCTGGCTCTCGGCACACGGGCCGGGCGGCTCGTCGTCACGGCAGCCGTGCTCGGCTCCGGGATGGCGATGCTCGACGGCACGGTGGTCAACGTCGCGCTGGTGCGCATCGGCCGTGAGCTGTCCGCCGACCTGGCTGGGCTGCAGTGGATCTCGAACGGCTACCTCCTCGCACTGGCCTCTCTCATCCTGCTCGGCGGCTCACTCGGCGACCGCTACGGTCGCCGACGCGTCTTCGTCATCGGCGTCGCCTGGTTCACCCTCGCCTCGGCGGCGTGCGGCCTGGCCCAGTCGCCCGGACAGCTCATCGCGGCCCGGGTGCTCCAAGGCATCGGCGGCGCCCTGCTCACCCCCGGCAGCCTCGCGATGATCCAGTCGACCTTCCGCCACGACGACCGCGGCCGCGCCATCGGCGCGTGGTCGGGCCTCGGCGGCATCGCGGCGGCCGTCGGCCCGTTCGTCGGCGGGTGGCTCGTCGAGTACGCGAGCTGGCGCTGGGCGTTCCTGCTCAACGTGCCCCTCGGCGTCCTCACCGTGGTCATCGCGGTGACCTCCGTGCCCGAGACGCGCGACGCCGAGGCCGACCACACCTTCGACGTCGCCGGTGCGGTGCTCGCCACGCTCGCGCTCGGCGTCACGACCTTCGCCCTCATCGAGCACGACGCGCTCGGCGCCGGCGGCACGGTGGCCGTCGCCACGGTGGGGGTCCTGCTCGGGGTGGCCTTCGTCGTCGTCGAGCGCCGCACCCGCCACCCGATGGTGCCCCCGTCGCTGTTCGCCTCGCGCCAGTTCAGCGCCGCCAACGGCATGACGCTGCTCGTCTACGCGGCGCTCGGCGCCGTCTTCTTCTTCCTCACCCTGCAGCTGCAGACGGTGCTCGGGTGGGGCCCGCTGCCCGCCGGCGTCGCCACCCTGCCGATCACCGTGCTGATGCTCCTGTTCGCGGCCCGCGGCGGCGAGCTCGCGGCGCGCATCGGGCCACGCGTGCCCATGACGGTCGGTCCCGTGCTCTGCGGGCTCGGCACGCTGCTGCTTGCCGGCGTCACCTCGTCGTCGTCGTACTGGACCGGGGTGCTGCCCGGCGTCACGGTCTTCGGCGTCGGGCTGGTGCTGCTCGTCGCCCCGCTCACCGCCACGGTGCTCGCCGCCGCACCGGACCGGTTCGCGGGGGTGGCCAGCGGCGTCAACAACGCCGTCGCGCGTTCGGGCAGCCTGCTGGCCGTGGCCGCGCTCCCGGCCGCCGTGGGCCTGTCCGGGGCCGACTACGCCCGACCCGTGGCCTTCTCGTCGGCCTACCGCACGGCGATGCTCGTCTGCGCGGTGATGCTCCTCGGCGGTGCCGCCGTGTCGTGGCTGCTCATCCGCAACGACGTGCCGGAGCCCGAGGGCGAGCGCCGTGAGAAGGCACAGGAGCCCGTCGCCGCGGTCGGCACGGGCCCACGGAGCCCGGCAGGCTGGTCCTGCTCCGGCACGCAGGGCTGCCCAGGCACGAGCACCGAGCGCGCAGCGGCCGTCGGAGCGGACCGCGCTGGTTAGCATCGGCGCGTGGAGCCACCTCGACCTGCTTTGCGCGTCGGCGCCGTATCGCTCGACTGCGCCGACCACCGGACGCTGGCCCGGTTCTGGGCCGACCTGCTCGTGGGCCGCGTGCTGTGGTCGAACGAGCACGCGTCGGCGGTCGACGTCGGCGGACTCGTGCTCGTGGCCCAGCAGGTCGAGGGCCATGTCGCTCCGGTCTGGCCCGGCACCTCGGTGCTGCACCTCGACCTGAGGGCCCCGGACGCCGGATCCCTCGACGCGCTAGCCGACCACGCCGTGTCCCTCGGGGCGCGACTCGCCGATCCCCAGCCGGACCCTCGGTGGCGCGTGCTGCTGGACCCAGCCGGCCACCCGTTCTGCATCACGCCCTTCTCCCCCTGACCCCCACACGGCTGCGCACGGCCGAGAAGCAGCAGGATCGCTTGCTCGGCAGCCATCCAGGGCGGCGGCTCGACGAAGGGGGCATCGTCCGTTCGCTCTGCATTGCTCCGCAGGGTGGGCCAGTCCACACGAGCGAGGGGCTGGCACGGTTCGTGGAGCAATGCAGAGCGAGCGCGCGGGCCCGCCGTCGACGGCCCCGGTCCTGGTGTACCGACAGGCCCGCCGGCCTCACACGCCCGCAGGGCCGCGTCAGGAGCCGAGCACCCGCTCGAGGTAGGGGTTGGCGAACCGACGCTTCGGGTCGACGCGGTCGCGCACGGCGAGGAAGTCCTCGAACCGTGGGTACATCCCGTGCAGGTAGGCGGCGTCGCGGGTGTGCATCTTGCCCCAGTGCGGTCGACCGCCGTGGTTGACCGCGATCGCCTCGAACGCCTCGAAGTAGGCACCGGGCTGCTGACGGTGGTACTTGTGGATCGCGACGTAGCAGCTCTCCCGCTCGTAGGCCGTCGAGAGCCAGACGTCGTCGGCGGCGGCCAGCCGGCACTCGACCGGGAAGGAGATCTGCTCGTCGTGGGTGTCGACCCACTGCCGCAGCTCGAGGAGCACGTCGGCGAGGGCGCTGCGGGGAAAGGCCCACTCCGACTCCACGAAGCGCACGTCGCGCGCCGTGACGAAGACCTTGTACGACCAGTCGGTGTACTGCCGCTCCGACAGCGCCCGCGAGGCGACGGCATTGATGCCGCGGGTCGTGCGGGGCATCCGGGTGGCCACGCGGTTGGTCAGCTCGAAGAACCGGTTGGCCAGCAGGTCGTCGTCGAGCCGCTCGCGCCAGGCCGGCAGCGGCTTGGCGCTCGTGCCTGAGGGCACCCGGTTGTTTCGCTTGGTCTGGGTGCGGTCGGTGTGCGGGAACCAGTAGAACTCGAAGTGGTCGTTGGTCTCGGCCACGACGTCGAGGTGGTCGAGCACGTCGAGGAGTGGTTCGGGCTTCTCGACGGCGTGCAGCAGGAAGGCCGGCACGACCGCGAGCGTGATCTCGGTGACGACGCCGAGCGCGCCGAGGCCCAGGCGGGCAGCCTGGAACAGCTCAGGCTCGCGCCGCGGCGAGCAGTCGACGACCGAGCCGTCGGCGAGCACGAGGCGCAGGCCCCGGATGCCCGCGGACAGTCCCTGCAGGCGCAGGCCGGTGCCGTGGGTGCCGGTAGCGGTGGCGCCGGCGATGCTCTGGCGGTCGACGTCGCCGAGGTTCGCAAGCGCGTAGCCGAAGGCCGCGAGCTCCTCGTTGAGCACGTGCAGCGGCGTCCCGGCGCGCACCGTGGCCTCGCCGCGCGTCGCGTCGATCGTGGTGATGCCCGTCAGCGCCCCGAGGCGCAGCTGGACGCCGTCGGTGACGGCGACACCGGTGAACGAGTGCCCGGCGCCGATCGCCTTGACCCGCAGGTCACGCTCCGCCGCCCGGCGCAGCTCGTCGGCCACCTCGGCCTCGCTGCGCGGGGTCGCGACGCGGGCCAGCTTCGTCGACTCGGTGCCGGCCCAGTTCGACCACTCGACGCTCCGGACGACGCGTGTCGCCTTCTCAGCCAAAGCACTGCCCTTCCCCGCGGTAGGTCGCGGCTCGTCCGACGACCTCGTCGCCCCCGGCCCCGGCCACGAGCACGAACTCGGTGAACCGCTCAGCCAGCTCCCCTGC
>JAEXXY010000487.1 GCA_023451855.1 Actinomycetes bacterium | reverse complement strand
GTTCGGCGACCCGCACCGGGGCGGTGCCGCCGGCTGCGTCACGGGACGCGAGCGACCCCTCGACCGACAGCACCGACCGGACGCCCGGCGTCAGGTGCTCGCTGATCGCCGCGAAGTCGTCGTCGGTGAGGTCCCACAGCTCGATGTCGCGCGACTCGCACACCCGCACGCACTCCCCCGCCACCTCGTGGGCGACGCGGAACGGTACGCCCTCGCGCACGAGCCACTCGGCGACGTCGGTGGCGAGCGCGAAGCCCTGCGGCGCGAGGGATGCGAGCCGGTCGGTGTGGAAGGTCAGGGTCGCGACCATGCCCGAGAACGCCGGCAGGAGCACCTCGAGGGTGTCGACCGCGTCGAAGACCGGCTCCTTGTCCTCCTGGAGGTCGCGGTTGTACGCGAGCGGCAGCGCCTTGAGGGTCGTCAGCAGCCCGGCGAGGTCGCCGACGAGGCGGCCCGCCTTGCCGCGGGCCAGCTCGGCGACGTCGGGGTTCTTCTTCTGCGGCATGATGCTCGACCCCGTCGAGTACGAGTCGTGCAGCGTGACGAAGGAGAACTCCTTCGTCGCCCAGATGACGACCTCCTCGGCGATGCGGGAGATGTCGACGGCGGTCATCGCGGCGACGAAGGCGAACTCGGCGACGAAGTCGCGCGATGCGGTGCCGTCGATCGAGTTCTCGACCGCACGGGTGAAGCCGAGGTCGCGCGCGACGGCCTCCGGGTCGAGCCCGAGCGAGGAGCCGGCGAGGGCCCCGGACCCGTAGGGCGAGGCGTCGGTGCGAGCGTCCCAGTCGCGGAGCCGGTCGACGTCGCGCAGCAGCGCCCAGGCGTGGGCGAGCAGGTGGTGGCCGAGGAGGACGGGCTGCGCGTGCTGCAGGTGGGTGCGCCCGGGCATCGGCACGCCGTGGTGCCGCTCGGCCTGCGTCACGAGCGCGTCGACGACGTCGAGGACGAGCCCTCCGACGACGCGCGCGTGCTCGCGCAGGTACATCCGGAACAGCGTGGCGACCTGGTCGTTGCGCGAGCGACCGGCGCGCAGGCGCCCGCCGAGGTCGGTGCCGACCCGGTCGATGAGGCCCCGTTCGAGCGCCGTGTGGACGTCCTCGTCGTCCTCGGCCGGGACGAAGGCACCGGACAGGACATCGGCCTCGAGCCGGTCCAGGCCCTCGAGCATGCCGGCGAGGTGCTCGTCCGAGAGGAGCCCTGCCGCCGCGAGGACGCGGGCGTGGGCGCGGGAGCCGGCGATGTCGTGGGGCGCGAGGCGCCAGTCGAAGTGCGTGCTCTTCGACAGCGCGGCGAGCGCCTGGTCGGGGCCGCCGCTGAACCGGCCGCCCCAGAGGCTGACCCGGCCCTCGCCCTGTTCGACGCCGTCCGGCGTGGTGGGGGTGGCGTCGGTCGGCATCGGGTCCTCCTGGGAAGTGGCTGGAGCGGTTCGGTCGAGTCTGCGGGGGCGTCAGTCGCGGGTGCCGGCGAGCGCGAGGAGGCGGTCGGCGACGGCGACGGCGCGCTCGGCGCCCTCGGTGACGATCATGATCGTGTCGTCGCCGGCGATGGTGCCGACGACGTCGGGGTCGCGCGTCTGGTCGATCGCGGACGCGAGGTAGTTGGCGGCCCCGGGCGGCGTGCGCAGGACGACGAGCTGCCCGGCGGCCGTGGCCGACACGAGCAGCTCCTCGCAGGTGCGCCGGAGCCGTGCCGACGAGGAGTCGCCGAGCGAGCCGACGGCGGCGACCTCGCCGCCCTCGCCCGGCACGGCGTGGACGAGCGCGCGGTCGCGGCGCACCTTGACGGCGCCGACCTCGACGAGGTCGCGCGACAGGGTCGCCTGGGTCACCTCGATGCCGTCGGCGAGGAGGAGGTCGGCGAGCTCACCTTGGCTGTGCACGGGGTGCTGCCCGAGCAGCTCGACGATCCGGCGCTGGCGTTGGGTGCGGCTCACGGCGTGCCCTCCTCGGCCGCGCGGGCGGTCGCGAGGATCGCGGGCAGGTCGTCGAGGAAGCCCTGCAGCTCGGCCTCGGTGATGACCAGGGGCGGGGCGAGGCGCAGCGCCGTCGGGGTGACGGCGTTGACGATGTAGCCGGCCTCGCGGGCGGCGGCCATCGCTGCGGCCGAGGAGACACCGTCGAGCTCGATCGCGCGCAGCAGGCCGCGGCCGCGCGTGCCGCTGACCCCCGGGACGTCGACGGCGTCGAGGAGGGCCCCGACGCGTCGGACGTTGCCGAGCAGGTCGTCGCGCTCGATGGTGTCGAGCACCGCGAGCCCAGCGGCGCACGCGAGCGGGTTGCCACCGAACGTCGTGCCGTGCTGCCCGGCCGAGAGCATCTGCGTGACCTCCGGGCCGAACGTCACGAGGGCGCCGATCGGTACGCCGCCGCCGAGGCCCTTGGCGAGCGTCATGGCGTCGGGCACGATCCCTGAGCGCTGGTGGGCGAACGAGTCGCCGGTGCGGCCGATGCCGCTCTGGATCTCGTCGAGGACGAGCAGCGCGCCGTGCGCGGACGTCAGCTCGCGGGCCAGGCGCAGGTAGTCGTCGGGCAGCTCGCGCACGCCGGCCTCGCCCTGCACGGGCTCGAGGACCACCGCGGCCGTGCGCTCGTCGACGACGCCGCGCAGGGCGTCGGCGTCGCCCGCCGGCACGAAGACGACCTCGGGGATGAGCGGCTCGAACGGGGCCCGGTAGGCCTCCTTGTGCGTCAGCGCGAGCGCGCCGGTGGACCGGCCGTGGAAGGCGCCCTCGAGCGCGACGATGCGGGTGCGACCGGTGCGGCGCGACAGCTTGATCGCGGCCTCGGTGGCCTCGGTGCCCGAGTTGGCGAAGAAGACGCCGGAGCCCTGGGGTGCCCCCGCGATCTGCAGAAGGCGCTCGGCGAGCAGGATCGCCGGCTCTGAGGTGAAGAAGTTGGAGACGTGGATCGCCTGCTCGGCCTGCTTGGCGACAGCCTGCACGAGCGCCGGGTGGCCGTGACCCAGGGCGTTGACGGCGATGCCGGAGAGCAGGTCGAGGTAGCGGTTGCCGTCGACGTCGGTGACCCAGCAGCCGTGGCCGGAGGCGAGGACGAGCTGCGGCGTGCCGAACACCTGCACGAGGGAGCCGGCGTAGCGGTCGAGCAGCTGCTGACCGGTCGCGTGGGAGGTGCCTGGGGCGCCGGTGTTCGTGCGGGTCATCGCGTGCTCCCGTCGGCGACGGCGTCCTCGGGCGTCGCGCGGATGTCGGGCAGGACCATGGTGCCGATGCCCTCGTCGGTGAAGATCTCGAGCAGGATCGAGTGCGGGGCCCGCCCATCGACGACGTGCGTCTGCGGCACACCGCCCTCCACGGCGCGGATGCACGCCTCGAGCTTGGGGACCATCCCGGCGTCGACGCGGGTCAACAGCTCGCGCGCGGCCGTGAGGTCGATCGTCGACAGCAGCGAGCTGCGGTCGGGCCAGCTGGCGTAGATGCCCTCGACATCGGTGAGGACGACGAGCTTCTCGGCCTCCAGCGCCACGGCGATCGCGGCCGCCGCCGAGTCGGCGTTGACGTTGAGCACCTGGCCGTCGACGTCGAGGTCGGGGGCGACGGTCGACACGACGGGCACGCGCCCGGCGTCGAGGATGTCGAGGATCGCCGAGGGGTTGACGCTCTCGACGTCGCCGACGAGGCCGAGGTCGACCTCCTCGCCGTCGACGAGGGTGCTGCGCCGCCTCGCCCCGAGCAGCGAGGCGTCCTCGCCGGAGAGGCCCACGGCGATCGGGCCGTGCTGGTTGAGCAGGCCGACGAGCTCGCGCCCGACCTGCCCGGTGAGGACCATCCGGACGACGTCCATGACCTCGGGCGTCGTGACGCGCAGACCGCCGCGGAACTCGCTCTGCAGGCCGACGCGGTCGAGCATCGCCTTGATCTGCGGGCCGCCACCGTGGACGACGACCGGTCGCAGGCCGGCGTAGCGCAGGAACGCGATGTCCTCGGCGAAGGCCTTCTTCAGGCCTTCGTCGACCATCGCGTTGCCGCCGTACTTGACGACGACGAGCGCGCCGCGGAACCGCTCGAGCCACGGCAGCGCCTCGACGAGCGTCGCGGCCTTGCCGGCGGCGACGCGGATCGCCGCGGCGTCGATGAGCCCGCGCAGGTTGCGCTGGGCCGGGTGGGCGGGGCTGGTCCGGGTCATGTGCTGTAGGCCGAGTTCTCGTGGACGTAGTCGTGGGTGAGGTCGTTGGTCCAGACCGTCGCGGTCTCGGACCCGGCGTGGAGGTCGACGAGCACGTGGACCTCGCGGGCGGTGAGGTCGACGAGCGAGCGGTCCTCGCCGACGCCGCCGGCCCGGCACACCTGGACGCCGTTCATCGCGACGTCCAGACCGGTGGGGTCGAACGCGGCGCAGGTCGTGCCGACGGCGGCGAGCACCCGCCCCCAGTTGGGGTCGTTGCCGAAGACGGCGCACTTGAAGAGGTTGTTGCGGGCCACGGCCCGGGCCACCTCGAGGGCGTCGTCGACCGACGCCGCGCCACACACCTCGATGGCGATGTCGTGGCTGGCACCCTCGGCGTCGCCGATGAGCTGGCGGGCGAGGTCGGCGCTCACCGCGGTGAGCGCGGCGGTCAGCTCGGCGGCGTCGACACGGACGCCCGAGGCACCCGAGGCGAGGACGACGACGGTGTCGTTCGTCGACATGCACGCGTCGGAGTCGATGCGGTCGAAGGAGACGGTCGTCGCGGCGCGCAGGGCGGTGTCGAGGTCGGCGGGGTCGACGACGGCGTCGGTCGTGAGGACGACGAGCATCGTCGCGAGGGCCGGGGCGAGCATGCCGGCGCCCTTGGCCATCCCGGAGACGCTCCACCCTGCCCCCATGTACGTCGCGACCTTGCGGACGGTGTCGGTCGTCATGATGGCGACGGCGGCGTCGTCATGGCCCTCGGGGCTCAGCGCGGCCGCCGCGGCGTCGACACCGGCGAGCAGGCGGTCCATCGGGAGCAGCTCGCCGATGAGCCCGGTGGAGCAGACGACGACGTCGCCGGCGGAGGCGCCGACGACCTCGGCCACGTGCTCGGCGGTGCGGTGGGTGTCGAGGAAGCCTTGGGCGCCGGTGCAGGCGTTGGCGCCGCCGGAGTTGAGGACCACGGCGTCGACGCGTCGGTCGGCGACGACCTGGCGCGACCACGTGACGGGCGCCGCCTCGACCCGGTTGCTCGTGAAGACGGCGGCAGCGTGGTGGTCGGGTCCGTCGTTGACGACGAGCGCGACGTCCGGGCGACCGCTGGCCTTGAGGCCCGCGGTCACACCGGCGGCACGGAAACCCTTGGGCAGCCGGACGTCCGGCTGCGGGGCGGGCGCGCTCACGGGGCCACCCCCGCGACGGGCAGGCCCAGAGTCTCGTCGAGCCCGAGCGCGAGGTTGGCGCACTGGACGGCCGCACCGGCGGTGCCCTTGGTGAGGTTGTCGACGGCAGACACGGCGACGACGCGCCCGAGGCGCTCGTCGACGGCCACCTGGACCAGCACGTTGTTGCTGCCGACGACGCTGCCGGTCGAGGGCCAGCTGCCCTCAGGCAGGACGTGCACGAACGGCTCGGACGCGTAGGCCTTCTCCCACGCCTCCCGGACCGACGCCGGGTCGGTGCCGGGCACGAGCCGGGCCGTGCACGTCGCGAGGATGCCGCGCGGCATCGGGGCGAGCGTCGGCGTGAACGAGACGGTCACCGGGGAACCGCCGGCCCGGCCGAGGTTCTGCTCGATCTCGGGGGTGTGCCGGTGCCCGCCGCCGACGCCGTAGGGCGACATCGCGCCCATGACCTCGGCGCCGAGCAGGTGCGGCTTGAGCGACTTGCCGGCCCCCGAGGTGCCCGACGCCGCGACGACGACCACGTCGTCAGGCTCGAGGACGCCGGCCGCGAAGCCGGGTGCGAGGGCCAGGGAGATGCCGGTCGGGTAGCAGCCGGGAACGGCGATGCGCGTCGCACCGGCGAGGGCGGCACGCTGGGTGCCGGTCGCCAGGGGCAGCTCGGGAAGGCCGTAGGGCCATGACCCGGCGTGCGGGGTGTCGTAGAAGGTGGTCCACGCGTCCGGCGACTCGAGCCGGAAGTCGGCACCGCAGTCGATGACGACGACGTCGTCCGGTAGCGCAGCCGCGAGGCCGGCCGAGTGGCCGTGCGGCAGCGCGAGGAACACGACGTCGTGCCCCGCGAGGGTCTCGGGGGTCGTCGGCTCGAGGACTCGGTCCGCGAGCGGGGTCAGGTGCGGGTGAACGCCCCCGAGCCGCTCACCCGCACTGCTGGCCGCCGTGACGGCCCCGACCTCGATCTGCGGGTGGGCGAGCAGCAGCCGGAGGATCTCTCCTCCGGCGTAGCCGCTCGCTCCCGCCACTGCTGCCCTGATCACAATGCATGACTATACACCGCGATGCATACTCCTGCATGGCCGCTCGGGGCGGGTCTCAGCGCTGGACGGCCCCTGTCGCCGCGGCAGCCGCGGCCACCGCGGCGTCGCGGAAGGCGTTGACCTCCTCGGTCGTCAGCGTCCGGTCCGCGGCGCGGAACGTCAGCCGGTAGGCGAGGGACCGGTGGCCGGCCTCGATGCGCTCCCCCTCGTAGACGTCGAAGAGGCTCACGGACTCCAGCGCCTCCCCCGCACCCTGTCGCAGCGCGGCCTCGACGTCCGCTGCGGGGACGTGCGACTCGACGAGCAGCGCGATGTCGGTCATGGCGGGCGGGAAGGTCGAGAACGGGTGCGCCTGGACCGGCTCGGCGCTCGCCGCCACGAGAACGTCGACGTCGAACTCCGCCGCGACGGTGCGCGCGGGCAGGTCCAGCGCCGCGAGCACCTTCGGGTGCAGCTCGCCCGCGTGGCCGACGAGGGTGCCGTCGGCCAGCGTGATCCGCGCGCAGCGGCCCGGGTGCCACGGCGCGTGTGCCGGGTCGTTGGCCACGACCACCTCGACGGCGAGCGCGGCGGCGACGATCTGCACCGCGGCGACAGCGTCGGTCCAGTCGGCGGGCCGGCCCGGCCCCCACCAACCCAGGTGCTCGGCCTGGCCGGTCATGAGCAGGGCGGCGTGGCGCGGCTGTGGGGGCACGGCGGCATACAGCTGCGCGAGCGTCTCGTCGTCGGGGCGGCTCAGCACGCTGGGGATCGGCGCCTTGGCGAGCGGCCCGCCGGGCAGGAAGACGAGGCCGAGCTCGAAGAGGGCCACGTCCCGGTGGCCGCGGGCGAGGTTGCGGCGCAAGGCGTCCACGAGGCTCGCGAGCACCGAGGTGCGCAGCAGCGGCCGCTCCTCCGAGAGCGGGTTGGCGATGCGGACGGCGTGGCGACGCTCGTCGTCGGCCGGGAGCATCAGGTCGTCGGCGATGGTCTCCGCGACGAACGGGTAGGTCAGCACCTCCGTCAGGCCGGCTCCCGCGAGCGCGTTGGCGACGACGCGCCGGGTGCGCTGGCCGTGCGTCAGCCCCTGTCCCTCCACCGGGGTGGGCGTGATCGATGGGATGTTGTTGTAGCCGTCGATCCGGGCGACCTCCTCCGCGTAGTCGGGCCCGTCCACGAGGTCGGGTCGCCAGGACGGCGGCGTGACGAGCACGTGGGCGTCGTCGGTGCCCTCCCCGGTCTCGTCGACCGTGCAACCGAGGTCACGCAGGATCTGCACGACGCGCTCGCGCGGGTAGTCGAGACCGACGATCCGGCCGGGCTCCGTGACGTCGAGCAGGTATGCCGGGGGCTGCGTCGTGTGGTCGATGTCCGTGACGCCGTCGTCGACCGTGCCACCCCCGTGCTCGACGAGCAGGTCCACGGCCAGCTGCGCCGCAGCCGGCCCGAGCTCCGGGTCGACGCCGCGCTCGAAGCGCTTGGACGCCTCGGTGACGAGCTTGTGCCGTCGCGACGTGCGCGCCACCGACGTCGGGTCGAAGTGCGCCGACTCGATGAGGATGCTCGTCGTCGAGTCGTCGACCTCGGAGGAGGCACCGCCCATGACGCCAGCGAGGGCCAGGACGCGCTCGCCGCCGTCGGTGATGAGCAGGTCCTCCGTCGAGAGCGTGCGCTTGACGTCGTCCAGGGTCCTCAGCGTCTCCCCCGCACGGGCGCGCCGCACGACGATCGACCCGGACAGCTTGTCGAGGTCGAACGCGTGCAGCGGCTGCCCGACCGCGAGCATCACGTAGTTGGTGACGTCGACCGCCAGCGAGATCGGGCGCATGCCCATGGCGGTCAGGCGCTGCTGCATCCACGCCGGGCTCGGGCGGGTGGGGTCGATGCCGCGGATGACCCGGGCGACATAGCGGTCGGAGCCCGCGGCCCCGTCGATCGGCGCGTTGTCGTCGAGTCGAACCGGATAGCCGGAGTCGTTGGCATCAGGCGCCCGGACGAGAGCCGGGTCGCGGAAGCCGCCGGCGGGGCTGCCCTGGGCGTGCCAGTACTCGCGGGCCAGGCCGCGCACCGAGAAGCAGTAGCCGCGGTCGGGCGTGACGTTGGCCTCGATCGTCTCCTCGCCCAGGCCGAGCAGGGCGATGGCGTCGTCGCCGGGCTTGAGGTCGGCGGCCGCCTCCTCGCCGAGCAGGCGCGAGAGCACGATGATGCCGTCGTGGTCGCTGCCGAGGCCGATCTCGTCCTCGGCGCAGATCATCCCGTTGGAGATGCGGCCGTAGGTCTTGCGAGCCGAGATCTCGAAGCCACCGGGGAGCGTGGCCCCGGGGAGCACGACGACGACGAGGTCACCGACGTCGAAGTTCGTGGCACCGCAGACGATCTCCTGGTGCTTGCCCTCGGAGAGCATCTGGCCGTTCTCGCCGACGTCGACGAGGCAGTAACGGATCGGTTTGCCGTTCTTCTGAACCTGTTCCTCGAACTCGAGCACCTTGCCGACGACGAGGGGACCGGTGATGTCGCCACCGTGGAGGTCCTCCTCCTCGATGCCCACCGAGACGAGGGCGGCGGCGACGTCGGCACCCGTGGTCCCGGGCGCGACGTCGGCGTACTCGGCGAGCCAGCGCAGCGGCATACGCATGTCAGACCTCCATCCCGAACTGCTGCGAGAAGCGGACGTCGCCCTCGACCATCTCGTGCATGCCCTGCACGCCGTGACGCAGCATGAGCGCCCTTTCGATGCCGAGCCCGAAGGCGAAGCCGGAGTAGACGTCGGGATCGATGCCGCAGGCTCGCAGCACCTTCCGGTTGACCATGCCCGAGCCGCCGAGCTCGATCCACCCCGAGCCGCCACAGGTGCGGCACTGGGCCCCGCGGTCGTCGTGGCCCTCGCCGTGGCAGGCGAAGCAGACGAAGTCGGTCTCCATCGACGGCTCGGTGAAGGGGAAGTAGGAGGCGCGCACGCGCGTGCGGGTGTCCTCGCCGAACATGACGCGCACGAACGCGTCGAGCGCGCCGCGCAGGTGCGCCATCGTCAGGCCCTTGTCGATGGCGAGGCACTCGATCTGGTGGAAGACCGGGGTGTGCGTGGCGTCGAGGTCGTCGGTGCGGAAGACCTTGCCCGGGGCCACGACGTAGATCGGCGGCTCCTTCTCGAGCATGGTCCGGATCTGCACCGGCGAGGTCTGCGTGCGCAGCACGAGGCCCGAGTCGACCGGGTCGAGGAAGAAGGTGTCCTGCATCTGCCGCGCCGGGTGGTCGGGCCCGAGGTTGAGCGCGTCGAAGTTGAGCCACTCGCTCTCGATCTCGGGTCCCTCCGCGACCTCCCAGCCCATGCCCACGAACGCGTCGACGAGTCGCTGGGCCACCAGCTCGATGGGGTGCCGTGCACCCGGCTGCCGGCGCAGCGCCGGCAGCGTCACGTCGACGCGCTCCTCGACGAGGATGCGTTCGTCGCGCTCGGCCTCGAGCTCGGCCTGGCGGGCCGCGACGGCCTGGCCGACCCGGCCACGCGCCTGGCCGACGCGCTTGC
>JAEXXY010000409.1 GCA_023451855.1 Actinomycetes bacterium | reverse complement strand
CTTCTGGGCCTACGTCGTGCTGGGCATCGCGTTCGTCCTCGAAGGCGTCTCGTTCATCCAGGCGAGTCGGCAGACCCGGGCCGAGGCCCGCCAGCGTGGCCTGCACTCGCTGCCCTACCTCGGCTACACGTCCAACCCGACGCTGCGGGCCGTGTTCGCCGAGGACGCCGCCGCCCTCATCGGCATCGTCCTGGCCGGCACCGGTATCCTGCTGCACCAGGTCACGGGCAACGCCGTGTGGGACGCGGTCGGTTCGATCCTCGTGGGGCTGCTGCTCGGCGTGGTCGCCATCTACCTCATCAGCCGCAACCGCGACTTCCTCGTCGGGGAGACGGTGCGCCCGGAGCTGTGGCGGAAGGTGCTCGGCGAGCTGACCGGCAGCCCGGAGGTCGAGCGCGTGACGTTCCTGCACCTCGAGTTCGTCGGCCCGGGCCGGATGCTCCTCGTCGCGGCGGTCGACCTCGTGGGTGACGAGACCGAGTCACAGGTGGCCGAGAAGCTCACGACGATCGGCCGACGCATCGAGGAGTCCGACGCCATCGAGCGCGCCATGGTCACGCTGTCTCGACCCGACGCGCCCACCCTCGAGCCCGACGAGGCGCCGGCAGCCTGACGCACGCCGGCGCGGTCCTCGACGCGTCCGTCCCGCACCGCTCGACGCGTCGGCCCCGCCCCCTCGGCGCCTCGGCCGCGCCCCCGCTGAAGGCGTCCATCACTGGGTACGCCGCCCACGGAACGCGTGTGAAGGAGGCCCTGATGCGCACCCCCATGTTCGGCGCTCAGCAACGCTCAATTTCGCTCAATTCTGTGCAACGCTCTGAGCGTGAGGTACGCGAGGCACCGCGCCATCACCGACGAGGTACGAGACGGAGCCGTCTCAGTACAGGACCTCGTGGTGCGCCTGGGCGTGTCGTCGGCCACCATCCGCCGCGACCTCGCCGAGCTGGCCGACGCCGGTCTCGTGCGGCGGGTCCACGGCGGGGCCGCCCCGGCGCTGCCCGTCGAGATCGACCGTCCCTACGAGGAGGTCGCCGACGACGCCGCCGCCGAGAAGCACCGCATCGCGCAGGCGGCCGCGCGCCTCGTCAACGACGGCGACACCGTCCTGCTCGACATCGGCACGACGACGGGCGCGCTGGCGCGCGAGCTGAGGGGCCGGCCCATCACGGTCATCACGCCGAGCCTCGCCGTCCTCGACGCGCTGCGCGACGACCCGGTCGTCGACCTCGTGCTCCTCGGGGGCGTCGTGCGACGCCGGTACCACTCGCTCGTCGGGCCGCTCACCGAGGACGCGTTGCGCCACGTCAGCGCGTCGCTCGTCTTCCTCGGCACGAGCGGCGTCGACGCAGAGGGCTGGATCCTCGACACGACGACCGTCGAGGTGCCGACGAAACGGCGTCTGGTCGAGAGCGGCGGACGCATCGTCCTGCTCGCCGACCACACGAAGTTCCCCGGCAAGGGCTCGATCCGCGTCTGCGACCTCGGGTCCGTCTCGACGGTCATCACGACGTCCCTCGCCGATCCGCACACGCTTGCGCGCGCCCGCGAGGGCGGGACGGAGATCCTGCTCGCGCCATAGCCCACCGCCCCCGTGGCCAGCCCGTCACATCGCGGCCCGCCACCCCCGACACGTCAGCCCGCCAACCGGAGAAGGAGCCACACCCATGGATGTCCGCCCCGCACCGCAGGACCCGTCGCGACGCGCACACCCCCGCCCGTTGCGTCGCACCGTCGTCATCGGCATCGCTGCCTCCGTCGCCCTGGTGGGGGCGGCCTGCGACCGGAGCGGGTCGACGTCGGGCAACCCGACGCAGAACGCCGACGCCAAGGACGTCACGCTGACGATCACGTCGAACTCCATCGCCGGGGGCAAGAACGCGGACGAGGCCGACTGGTACACCAAGTACGTCATCCCCACCTTCACCCAGCAGCAGAAGGAGAAGGGCGTCACCGTCAAGGTGACCTTCCAGCCCTCGGGCGTCGATGACGAGCAGTACAAGACGAAGGTCGCGCTCGACCTCAAGAGCCGAGCCGGCGCCGACATCATGGCTCTCGACGGCATCTGGGTCGGCGAGTTCGCCCAGGCCGGCTACCTCAAGCCGCTCACCGACGTCGCCGGGCAGGATGTGACCACGTGGGAAGGCTGGTCGCAGATCCCCAAGGCCGTGCAGGCCAACGTGTCCTTCGAGGACAAGGTGTACGGCATCCCCGCGGGCACCGACGGGCGCGTCCTCTACTTCAACAAGAAGCTCTTCGCCCAGGCCGGGCTGCCGGCCGACTGGCAGCCGAAGTCGTGGCAGGACATCGTCGCGGCGGGCACCAAGCTCAAGGCGATCCAGGGCGTCGACCCGATCCAGATCAACGCCGGCACCGCGATGGGCGAGGCCACGACGATGCAGGGCGTGCTGCCGCTGCTCGCCGGCGCCGGCTCGGAGATCTACGCCGACGGCAAGTGGCAGGGCGACACCAAGGCCGTGCGCGACGTGCTGACCTTCTACAAGCAGCTCATGGACCAGGGGCTGTCGAGCAAGAGCTTCCAGCAGGCCGCCAAGGGACGCGACGAGTCCTTCGCCGCCTTCGCCGCGGGCAAGGTCGGCATCCTCCTCGAGGGCGACTACTTCTGGCGCTCGGTCATCAACCCGGACAACGGCGACGCACCGATGGCCACCCGCGACTCCGACGTCGGCTGGGCCTACATCCCGGCTCGCGAGCCCGGCGCCGGCGTCGGCGGCACCGACTACGTGTCGATGTCCGGTGGCGGCGGCTACTTCCTGAACCCGAACACGAAGTACCCGCAGCAGGCGTGGGAGCTGCTCCAGTTCATCGGGTCGGCCGACGCCATCAACGCGCTGCTCCACGGTTCGGCGAAGGTCACCGCCCGCCAGGACGTCAACGCGCAGGTGCTGGCCAAGGACCCGCTCCTGTCGTTCATCTCCACCAAGGTCCTGCCGGTGACGCACTACCGTCCCGGCCTGGCCGTCTACCCGCAGGTGTCCCAGGCGCTGCAGCAGGCAACGGCCGACATCGTGTCCGGCAAGAGCGTCGAGGAGGCCGCGAAGACCTACGGGTCGGCGGTCGACAAGGCCGTCGGAGGCGCCGACAAGGTGTCGTCGTCGTGAGGGGTCGCGGGTGCCCGCCTCTTCAGGGGGAGGCGGGCCCCCGATGACGGTGACGTCCCGAGCGTCGGCCGAGGTGTCGCCCGAGGCGTCGGCCCGTGCGTCGGCCCGGGGGCCGGTTCGGGGGTCGGCGCGCGGGTCGGTCGACGCCGCGGGGCTCGGGCGTCGACGCGCGGCCGTCCTCGTGGCGCCGGCGCTCGTCCTCGTCACGGCGTTCCTCGTCGTGCCGGCCGTGTGGACCGTGTACCTCGGCGCCACCGACTACCGCCTCACCGGGATCCAGGCGGCCAACCCGCAGTTCGTCGGCCTCGAGAACTTCCGCGAGGCCCTCGTCGACCCCGACTTCCGCAACTCGCTGTGGCTCACGGTGCTCTTCGTGCTCGGGTCGGCCATCATCGGCCAGACCGTGGCCGGCTTCGCCCTCGCGTGGACGCTGCGCTCGGTGCCGAGGCTCGTCCGGTCGGGCATCGAGATGCTCGTGCTGCTCGCGTGGATCCTGCCGAGCTCGATCGTCGCGTTCCTCTGGGTCGCCTACCTCAACGGCGATGGCGGCACCCTCAATGCCCTGCTGCACACGCCGGGCACCGAGTGGCTGCTCGAGCACCCGATGGCCTCGATCATCGTCTTCAACACGTGGCGCGGCACCGCGTTCTCGATGCTGCTGTTCTCGGCCGCGCTCGGGGCGGTCCCGCCCTCGCAGCTGGAGTCGGCGAGGCTCGCGGGCGCGGGGACGTTCGCGCAGCTGCGTGACGTCGTCCTGCCGCACATACGGGGGCACGTGCTGACGAACACGCTGCTCATCAGCCTGTGGACCTTCAACGACTTCTCGCCCTACCTGCTGACGGCCGGCGGCCCGAACCACGCGAGCGAGACGCTGCCGGTCTTCATCTACAACAAGGCCCTCTACGGCGGCCAGCTCGGCTACGGATCGGCGATCTCCTTCATCATGCTCGTCATCAACCTCGTCATCGCGCTCTTCTACGTGCGCCTGCTCAGGGAGCGACGATGAGGGCGACGCCAAGGACGCCAGTGAGGACGCCGGCAAGGTCGGCGGCGAGGACCCGCTCGGTCGTCGGCCACCTCGGGCTGGTTGCCTTCCTCGCGGTCGTCGTGGCGTTCTGGGCGCTGCCGATGCTGTGGCTCGTCACGGCGCCGTTCGACGCGCACCCCGGGCTCGACGTCAGCTGGCCCGACTGGACGCTCGACAACTTCCGCAAGCTGTCGGAGAACCCGTACGCGTTCTCGTCGCTCAAGAACTCGGTGTACCTGGCCGGAGGCACGATGCTCGGCGTCACCGCTCTCGCGGCGCTCGCGGCCTACTCGCTGTCACGGGTGCGCATCCCGGGACGCAACGGGATCCTCTACGGCCTGCTCCTGCTCAGCTCGATCGTCACGGGCACCGCGGCGATGGTGCCGATCTTCCAGCTGATGTTCCAGCTCAACCTCATCGACGACCGCTCCGGCGTGATCCTCGTGCTGACGGGCGGCCTGCTGCCGGCTGCGATCTTCATCCTCAAGGACTTCATGGACGCGACGCCGAAGTCCTACGAGGAGAGCGCGCGGGTCTTCGGTGCCCGCCCGACGCAGGTGCTGCGGCACGTCGTCATGCCGATCGTCCGCCCGGGCCTGGCCACGATCGCCGTGTGGGCGCTCGTCAACGTCTGGAGCGACTTCCTCACCGCCTACATCCTGCTGCGCGACCCGGCGAAGATCCCCGCCGGCGTCGTCATGTACACGTTCTACTCCGAGGGCGGGCAGGCGAACCTGCCTCTCATCTCGGCATTCTCGCTCGTCTACGCGCTGCCGGTGGTGGCGCTCTACCTGTTCGTCAACCGACGCTACGGGTTCCGGTTCCACGGAGGCATCAAGAGCTGATGGCCAGCATCCACATCGAGGGCCTGACCAAGGTCTACCCGGGTGACGTCACCGCGATCGACGGTCTCGACGTGACGGTCGAGGACGGGTCGTTCTTCGCGCTGCTCGGCCCGTCGGGCTGCGGCAAGACGACGCTGCTGCGCACCATCGCGGGGCTCGAGGCGGCCTCGGGCGGCTCCATCAGCATCGGCGACCGCGACGTCACGACGCTGACGCCGGGGGAGCGCAACGTGGCGATGGTCTTCCAGGACTACGCGCTGTTCCCGCACATGACGGTGACCGACAACATCGCCTACCCCCTTCGCATCAGGAAGGTCGGCCGCAGCGAGCGCGCCGCCAAGGCCGCCGACACCGGTGAGGGTCTCGGCCTGTCGGCCCTCATGGACCGGCGCCCCGGTGAGCTCTCCGGAGGCCAGCAGCAGCGGGTCGCGCTGGCGCGGGCCATGGCGTGCAACCCGAGTGCCTTCCTCCTCGACGAGCCGCTGTCGAACCTCGACGCGCGGCTGCGCCTCGAGGCCCGCACCTTCCTCAAGCGGCTCCAGCGCGACCTCGGGGTCACGACCGTGTTCGTCACGCACGACCAGAGCGAGGCGCTCGCGATGGCCGACCAGATCGCGGTCATGGAGGCCGGGCGGATCCGCCAGCTCGGTACGCCGTCGGAGATCTTCCGGCGTCCGGCGAACACGTTCGTCGCCAACTTCATCGGGTCGACCCCGATGAACATGCTGCCCGGCACGCTCATCGGCGGGTCGTTGCAGGTCGGCCCCCTCGAGGGCGTCGATGCGGTCGCGGCCGGGTGGGTGGGGCCCGAGGCCGCGGACGGCGAGGTGACGGTGGCGTTCCGACCCGAGTACGCGAAGGTCGACGCCGACGGTCCCCTCGTGTTCAAGGGCACCGTCGAGACGACGGAGAGCCTGGGTGCGAGCGTCCTCGTGACCGCGCGCACCGATGACGGCCAGCGGGTGCAGGTCGTGGCACCCGAGGGCGCCGAGCCGGAGGTCGGGGCGGTCGTGGGGGTCGCCCCGATCTCCGGACGGGTGCTCCTCTACGACGCGGAGGGGGAGCTGTTGTCGCCATGAGGTGGGTGGAGCCGAAC
>JAEXXY010000357.1 GCA_023451855.1 Actinomycetes bacterium | reverse complement strand
TTCACACACCTCCTCAACTGACGACGCCCTGTCCCACGGTCACTGGAGCCCGCTGGAGGTAGCGGAGTCGGCCTGCGTCGCATGCCGAGAGTTCAGCCCGCCCAGCATGGCAAGCATGGTGCGCGCGTTGCGGATTGCGCACGATAAGGGCGCGGAGTCCGTCGTCGGGCCGCGTCCCCGCCTGCCTCGCAGCCGTCGGCACGCGTCGCCGGATGAGATCGACCGATACGAACGGAAGGTCAAGGACTTCGAGGCTGAGAAGGCCAGATACTTGGCTGAGCCAAGCGCCTTCGAATCATGGCTGTCCGCCCACCTCGATGAAGGAACGCTGCCGGCGGCTGCTCAGGTCGACGTCTGACTGCTATCGTCGACGGCACAACTACAGAAGCTCCTCCAAGGCGCCGTGGGCGGCGTGATTGACAGGCGGGTAGCGGCCTGAGGCTCACAGGAGTCTTGTCATGCCCGCACGCAGTAGAGAGCTTCGAGTTGCCGTCGCGCGAGCCGGTGCGGCCACGAGGTGGCAGTCCCCGGACCCCGACATCCAACGGGACCTGGCCGTCGAGCGCATCAGCCAGTACGTCCAACGCGTCCTCGCCCAGGCTCCACCACTCACACAGGAGCAGCGAGATCGCGTCGCCACGCTCCTTCGCGGTGGCGGTCGATGACGGGGAAACGCCGCCTCGGACCGAAGTCCGAGGCGGCGCATAGCGATTCGGCTACCAACCTCACGCTCGCGTTGACTCTAGAGCAGACCTCCGACACACCTGGGCGCATCGAGGTTGTCGCGGGCCCTCTTTCGGTGGGACTTCGACTGATCCCGATGACGGGCGAGCGCCAGGTCATCCGCCGGCGCCAAAATGCGCGCGATTACGTCGAAGAGAAGGCCACCCCGAAGGAGCTTCAGTGCAGGAGGGATCTGAGCCCAGACGGCTGGGTTGTGCACTGCTGTGGGCTTGCACGAATCGTCGTGCTCGATGTCGCGGCCGTCGGCTGGAATGACTCCGGGGCCAAGAGGATGGGCATTCGCCGGATCGGCCCCGGTCGTGGCCCTCGGCCGGATCGTCCTCGGTTTGCTTGCCTGCTCCTCGGGGAGGCCGTGCGATGAGTGCAAGCGAACGACGTGCTCACGATCGGTCGCCCGCGTCTCGGGCCACGGCGAGTGATGCAAGGGGATGGGGGAGTGCCGACGGTCGTCCGTACGTCCCGGACGTCTCCGACATGAGCGCTCTCCAAGCTGCGCAGGCCTACGCGCAGGCCGGGCTATACGTCGGGCCGACAAAGGAGGGCAGCAAGGATCCTGGCTCGATTCTGGGCAGACGTTGGCCAGAGCTCACAAGCCGCGACCCGGAGATCATCACGGAATGGTTCAGTGGTCCGCGCCGCGGAGTATTCCTTCACTGCGGCCGCTCGGGCCTGGTCGTGTTCGACGTCGATGATCCCGCGCGTGTTCCACCGATCTTGGCGGAAGCGATCTCCTGTCAACAGCCGCCGTTCCAAGAGACTCGGGCCGGGCTAAAGGGGCGGGGGCACTACGTGTTCGCGCAGCCGCAGGGCCGGACAATCGGCAACGGCCTGGGGACACTCGAGAAGGGTTGGGGCGAGGTCCGCGGCCGCAATGGCGTCATCATCGTCCAGCCATCCGTCCACCAGAAGCGCGAGCACGGAGGAGTGTACGAATGGGCCACGGTGGGGTCCATCCCGGCTCTCCCCGCAGCGCTTGCTGATGCGCTCAGGGAGGCTACGGATTCGCCGAGGGCCGCCACGGATGACGAAGTCCAAGCCTTCCTCGACGCGCACACGGAAGCTGAGCGCCCCGAGTTGCTTGAGGTCTGGACTCGCCTCTTTGCGAACGAGGTGGCAGAGGGCGCTTCCCGGCACCAGTCCATGGTGTCGAAGGCGACGGGCGCGATGGAAGAGGCCGCCGCCGGCCTACTCGATGCGAGAGCGGCGGCCATGAATCTGAGAAGTGTGTTCCTCGACGCGGTCTGTCGACCACCGCACGGTGACCGGCAGGGGGACGTGCGAACGAGGGGCGCCGCGATTGAGGAGTGGAACGGAATCCTGAGGTGGGCCGTGGCACACGCAAATCGGGCAGACTCCGAGCAGACCCGGGCGCGGGCGGCCGCCATGGTTCCGCTCCCTGACGACGTCGTCGAGACTGGAAGCGCTCGTGCCAATCCGATCCCACTTTCGGCTGCGCACGCCCTCTTCCGGCGCTGGCTCGGCTCTGACTACGACCTCGATGTGCTCGACGCGGTCTTGGCTGTCGCCGCTGTGGAGAGGCTCGAGGGCGACCCCGCGTGGTTGCTGGTCGTCTCGGGCTCGGGAGCTGCCAAGACAGAAACTGTCGCACCGCTCGCGGCGGCCGGTGCTCACGTGACCTCGACGATCTCCAGCGAAGGTGCCCTGCTGTCAGGGACCTCACAGAAGGAACGGGTGAAGGCCGCGACGGGCGGGCTGCTGCGCAAGATCGGGGAGAGCGGCGTGTTGGTGATCAAGGACGTCACCTCGATCTTGTCGATGAACCGCGACTCGCGCGCCTCGGTTCTCGCTGCCCTACGCGAGGTCTACGATGGCAAATGGGAGCGCAACCTTGGCAGCGACGGAGGGCAGAGCCTCACCTGGCTCGGTCGCCTGGTGGTCATCGGCGCCGTGACGACGGCATGGGATCGGGCCCATCAGGTCATCGCCAGCATGGGAGACCGGTTCCTGCTTATCCGCATGGACTCCACACGCGGGCGACTCACCTCCGGCCGGCAGGCCATCGGCAACACCGGCGGTGAGGTCGAGATGAGGACCGAACTCGGTGACACGGTCGCCGGTGTGCTCGCCGGCGTCGACGCCGAGGCCTCTTTCGTGCTCTCCGAGGCCGAGGCCGAGCGGATACTGGCGCTGGCCAACGTCGTTACCTTGGCGAGGACCGGGGTCGAGCATGACTACCGGGGCGACGTGATTGACGCCCATGCGCCGGAGATGCCGACTCGATTCGCCAAGCAGCTGACCCAGGTCATGCGGGGAGGCCTGGCGCTCGGGATGGACCGCGATCACATCGGGCGGATCGTGACCAGGATCGCTGCGGACTCCATCCCGCCGTTGCGACTGGCCGTCCTCCTCGACCTCATGCGCCACGATGAGGCCACCACAACGGACGTTCGCAAGAGGATCGACAAGCCACGGGCCACAGTCGACCGGACGCTGCAGGCACTCCACATGCTCGGCCTCGTGACGGTCAGCGAGGAGGAGATGGGGGAGCGGACCGTCTGGCGGTATTCGCTGGCGCAAGCCGTCGACGTGGAGGCGTTGAGGTGGATGCAGGAGTGCCAGAAATGTCAGGAGTCAGAGACGGACTGACTCTGTCCCTATCTTGTTCCCTTGTTCCCCTGTACTGACAAATCTGGCACTGGCGCGCTGACCGAGAACATCTAGAGCCTTGGCAGCGCGTCCGCCGTGTACCTCGAGGCGAGGTACTACCGCTGGCGCCGGATGTCTTTCAACGCTGGAGCGCCGATGTTGAGGCCGCTGTCGTGAGTGTGAGAGCGATCAGGAGCTGGCTGGTCCCGCTCGTCCAGCTGGACGGGCGGAGCCAGCCAGCCCTTCAGCAGAACCCCGCACAGGTCCCGGAGGGTGCAGGGTTGACGACATGCCTGCAGTGTCGTTGCACGCACCGGTCGCCCTGGCGCGGCTCGTTGATGACCTCACCCCCTCCGGAGTCAAGGACCCTCGGTGGGAGCCGAAGTGGGACGGGTATCGCGCGCTCGTCGGCGGCGGAAAGATCTTCTCCCGCAACGGCACCAACCTCACGCCCCTGTTCCCTGACCTCACGCCGGACTTACGGTCCCGGCTGCCGGACGATCTTGTGTTGGACGGCGAAGTCATCTCGTGGGACCCAGCTGCAGGCCGGCTCGACTTCGAGGGCCTCCAGGCGCGGATGAGCGCCGGTCGACGGATCCGCGGGGTCGCCGCGCGACGCCCCGCGCAGCTCGTCGTCTTCGACGTGATTGCTGCCGGCACCGAAGACCTGCGGGCACGGTCGCTGAGGGAGCGTCGTGCGGTGCTCGAGCAGATCCTCGCCGGCGTCGCCTCGCCGATCGTGTTATGCCAGCAGACCGACGACGTGGTCCTGGCTCGCGAGTGGTTTCGCACCCTCACGGCCGGCGGCATCGAGGGCTTGGTCATCAAGGACGCGGCTGGCACGTATCCGACCACGCCGGGTCAGCGGGTCTGGTGGAAGCTAAAGGCCAAGCAGACGCTCGACATGCTCGCGATCGGCTTCACCGGTGACCAGGCCGCGCCCACCTCCCTCGTGCTCGCTTTCCCTGGTGACGTCGACGGCGAGGGCCAACCCGTTACGGCCGGATCGACAACATCTTTGCCATCGCGGGTTGGCCGGTCGCTGTCCCCCTTGCTGAATCCCACCGGCGAGACCTTCGAGCGCACCTTCGCTTGGGGGTCAACGGGTCCGACGCGGGTGACGGCTGTGACGCCGTTTGTTGTCGAGGTCGCGGCGGACGCTTCAGCGGCTGCCGGGGTGCTGCGACATGCTGCTCGGCTACACCGGGCCAGACCGGATCTCGACCCGTCGGAAGCCACCTGACGGAGGGGTGACCCGGGCAGCACTGTCGGGGCACGGCGGTACGGTCCCGCCACGACGTTGTCAGAGGGGAGATCACGTTGCGAGTTCGGGTTCATCGGGGCAGCCACGAGGTGGGCGGTTCATGTGTCGAGGTGGAGCATCGCGGTTCTCGGCTGGTCCTGGACCTCGGCAAGCCGTTGACGGCCGGCTGGGGCGAGACCGTCCCACTGCCGGACGTGCCCGGTCTGGCGGACGGTTCCGACCCGGACCTGTTGGGGCTGTTGATCTCACACCCGCACCTGGACCACTACGGCTTGGTCGATCAGGCCTCGGCACGCGTGCCGCTCTTCGTGGGCCGGGCGGCTGCGGCGGTCATCGAGGCGGCGTCGTTCTTCAACACCTCGGGACCGGTTCTGACGCCTGCTGGCCACTGGAACCACCTGACGCCACAAGTCTTCGGCCCCTTCAGGGTGACGCCGTACCTGGTAGACCACTCGGCCTTCGACTCGTATGCGCTGCTGGTGCAGGCAGGAGGCCAGCGACTGCTGTACACCGGCGACGTCCGCGGTCACGGCCGCAAGAAGTCGCTGTTTGAGGCGATGATCCGCGATCCACCGACGAACGTCGATGTCCTGCTGATGGAGGGAACCCAGGTCGCTGAGCCCACCACTCCTCCGACGGCCCCGGGGCATCATGGCGCCACGTCCGAGGACCAGTTAGAGCTGCGCCTGCGAGACCTCTTCACGACGACCACGGGCCTTCCCGTTGTCGTGTCGTCGGCTCAGAACATCGACCGGCTCGTCACGGTGTACCGCGCAGCCCGACGCGCGCACCGCATCCTGCTCGTCGACTTGTATACGGCGACCGTGGCGGCGGTGACCGGAAAGCCAACCATCCCACAGCCCGGCTTCCCCGACCTGGGCGTCTACGTGCCGAACCGGCAACGGGTCGCGGTCAAGACCTCCGGCCAGTTTCACCGCACTGCACAGATCCGCCCGGTGCGCGTCTTCCCCGAGCAGATCGCCGCCGACCCGGCCCGGTACGTCGTCCTCTCCAGCGGCTCGACCGTCCCGGAACTCCTGTACCGAAACGCCCTCAAAGCGGACGGGGCCGTCATATGGTCACTCTGGTCCGGGTACCTGAGCGAGGCCTCCGGCCGACGCCTGAAGGAGACGATCATGGGTGCAGGGGTGCCGCTGATCGAGGCCCATACCTCCGGCCACGCAACCGTGCCCGACCTGCAACGCCTTGTCGCCGCGATCAACCCCGGCCGAGTCGTGCCCATCCACACCGACGCACCGCACGCGTTCGCCGGGCTGTTCCCCCGAGCCAGCCCAGTCGCCGACGGCGACTGGTGGAGCGTCTGATCCACCACGAGAGGGACTGCCAGATGTTGACCCATGATGACCTGATGGGCGCGGCGCCCCGGCTCGGTCTGGAACACGCCCGCAACCGCAAGGACTACACGAACAGCATCGGGCGCTCCGTCATCCGCGGCGTCTACCAGGGGACACGCGCTGTCGCGGTGTCCGGGGACACCAAGCTCATGTGCGCGTCCCTCATCGACCTGCTCGACCTGCACGCCTCGGGCCAGCCGGCCTCCGCTGGTGCCTCGGTCGCACCGGACGAAGTCACCGTGATCTTCGCGGCCGACCCGGCGCACCGGGAAGGGACGGACGCGCTCCGCACCCTCGCCAGCAGCGTCGTGGCCGGGCCCCGCGTCAACCTCGTCGAGGTCACTCCGGACGCGGCAGCAGCCGCGGTCAAGGCGGAACTGGTCGACTTCGGTGCCGGGAACGACCCCGCCAAGGAGTACCGGTACACCCGGTGGCACGACCTGCTCATGGGCGTCGCATCGCCCCCCGCGCTGCTGGCCCAGATCATCGACAAAGTCGGCCGACCCGAGCTGCGGGCCTACCCCCAGCTGACCGCCAAGGGCCAGTGGTCCCTCCGGGTCGAAGGCGTCGAAGCCGGACGCTACGCCAAGGGCCAGCTGACCCTCACCGTCGGCAAGGACGGGTCCACGGACCCTGTGACTGGCACCCGTCGGATGAGCTCACCTCGCACCAAGTGGCAGCAGGCGACCGGTCTCACCTCGCCGCTGGTCATCAACGAGGACGACGACCTGACCGCTGGTGTGGCTGCACTCGCCGCTTTCGCCGAGGCGTGGCTGCCCCCGCGGAACACCCTTGCGGCAGCTGCCAAGCAGGAAGAGCACGCCTTGGAGTCCCGGGTGCTGCGCGGGCTCGTCCCGCTCACGCCCCGCGGCGGCGGTCGGCTGCAGCTGCTCGATCCAGGCGAGCCGGGCGGCGACCACAGAGGGATCGTGAACTGGGGCAGCCAGTTCCCCACTCGGTGGGGACATGACGGCGGCAACTCCGCCCGGTACCTCGACGCGCTGCTGCGCGACGGCGACACCCCGTGGGCCCTGGAGCTCAAGGCCGCGCTGCCCGGGAGCGGACTCCGCGCCTACTACCGACATGCGGTCGGCCAAGCCGTCCTGTACCGACAGTTCATCCAGACCGCCACCCCGCTGCGGCCGTGGTTCGACCGGTACGGCCTCGACCAAGCCAAGGTCCGCGCCGGCGTCGTGCTCCCCGAACTGACCGCCGGCCCAGCTGACCTCGCCGACCGCCAGGCAGCGCTCTGCCGCATGTTCGGTCTCGAGCTCTTCTGGGTCCCAGACACCTACGCCGCCCTCCACGCGATCCCGGACAAGACGTAGGCGTTCGTGACGTACACCGAGCTCACCGGCGACCTGCTCACGGTCGATCTGCCTGCGATCGGGCACGGCTGCAACACCGCAGGCTCCATGGCCGGCGGGATTGCACGCCAGGTACGAGACCGGTGGCCGCAGCTGTACGCCGAGTACGTGCAGCGGTGCGCGACCGGCCGGTTCCCGCTCGGCTCCTTCCACGCCGTCGAGGTCGGGGGCAAGCTCGTCTACAACCTCGCCACCCAGGCACGACCCGGCCGGAACGCCGATCTGGGCGCGATCGAGTCCGCCGTCTCCGCAGCCCTAGATGACCTGACACGCAGGGGCCTGGCGGCACTTGGCCTGCCCCGCCTCGGCACCGGCATCGGCGGCCTTGCGTGGCCGGATGTCGAGGCCACCCTCCGCCGTATCGCCATGGACTCGCCAGTCCAACTCGTCGTCGTCACCCAGCCGCGACGAGGGAAATGACGGCTCGTCGCCGGAGCCCGTGCGTGAACCTTCGGGCAGTCATGCGGCCTTCGCCGCGGAGTTGAGCGTCTCGAGGATGTAGCGGAGTTGCGCCCGCTCGATGCGGAAGGCGTTGGGCCGGTTCGGGCAGACGAAGAGCTCGAAGGGCTCATTTGAGAACTCGGGCCTCGACTTCAACTCCGGGCGAGAGACATGTACGTCATAGAAGACCTCGATCAGTTGCACTTCCTGGGTGCGGCGCAGACTGCGCCGCCCCGCGGGGTCCTGGTAGGAACGCGCATGGGCGAGCCACTCCGCGTCAGTGTCGTCGATGATCCCAACGGCTGCGACTCCGGCCGTGTCCTTCGGCCCCATCTGCCAGAAGATGACTACATCGCCGGGCTTGGCGTCATCGGCGTGCCGCTCGAAGGTCGGGGAAGCGTAGTCTTCGCCGGCGTGCCACTCCTGCCGCAGCGATGCGATCTCTTCGCGGCTGTACTGGATAAGCAACCCGGGGCGCTCGCACAGTTCTGGAAGGGAGCTTCGGTCGCCGTGGTCGGACTCGGGGATCTCGGCGGCCGGGGTGCTGCCGAGCAGCCGCATGCCTTGGCTGACGTCCAGGGGGTTCTCGAGGCGCCAGCGGGCCACGGCGCGCCGTTCCGCAGCGCGCCTGGTCGGGCTGGCGCCGGTGCCGTGGTGGTGCCAGTCGAGGGCGTCCTCGGCGTAGGCGATGACGGCCATGCCGCGTCTGTCACGAATGGCCTGCAGGGCTTCGACGGGGCGCAGCCTTGGTCGAGCAAGATCGCGAAGGCGGCTGACGGGCCTCGGTTGATGCCCATCTGGCAGTGCACGAAGAGTGTCGTGCCGGGGGTCCGGAGGGCTTGGCGGGCCCAGCCGACGACGGCGTCGAACCAGACGCCGGGGATGGTTTGGCCGGCGTCGGGTGAGCCGATGAAGCTAGACATCACCGTGACTCCTCCGAAGTCGTTCAAGCCGGCCGACCCGTCCGATGCGACGCAGGCGGCGCACGTCTACTTCACCGTGACGATGAAGAACACCGGCACCACCGAGGCTTCGCCCTCGGGGCAGGTCGATGCGATCTCCGGCGGATATCTTGGCTTGGTGAAGCCGGCCTCGCCTGCTGCCGGGTCCGAAGGTCCTCAACGAAAAAGGATCTATCCGGGACGCACCGCCAGCGTGCACTCACCAACCTGCGCACCCGGTTAAACCGCGGAGTTCGCGCGCCGCGCGACCGGCGCGCACGCAAGTCGTACGTGGCGCTACTTCGCGGCGTATCCCGCCATACAGCCCTCGAAGTACGCCTGTTTGCCCCTGTCGGTGGCCCATTCCGGGTTGGACGCGTCGCTGACGGAGACCAAGCCATGACAGATTCCCCCTGCACCGCCCACTTGCTCCGGCAGTACGGAAGATTGGTAAGCCTCGCGGTATCCGACTTGATAGAGCGGATCGTCAGTAAGTCCTCCCGAGGTCGCAGCACGCCCGGCGACCACGGCTAGGCCTACGGCGACCAGCACAACCGCCAGCAACCCCACACGCTCGGCCTTCACCCGCCGAGACAAGGAGGTTGGTTGTCCTGCAGGGTTTATGGCTGCGTCCGGGTCGTGCATCGCGGAAGGACGCGCCAGAGCAGATTGCCTGATGCGCACGGACTGCTCGGGCAAACGTTTAATAGAGTCGCCCACCTGGGCCCCGCACGACCCGCAGAAGTTGCCCGTCGCTCCGGCCGCACCGCATGTTCCACAAAACACCCTCGCTCCCCTTCCCGTGTGAACGATAAGGGTGACGGGCGCCTGTCCGCGGCCACCGTCACCAGCTTCGGTCAACTCGAACTGCCCGCGGACCCGGCCTTCACGACCTCATCGACGGTCCGTTGCGCCTCAGCATCATCTCCGATGACGGAGGCCAGTCCTTGCTTGTAGTCCTCGAGACTGTCCGGGCAAGCGACGAAGACGATAGCAATCTGGCTCTGAACCAAACCAGGCCAAGAACCCCCTCGCGCATTGGTCAGCATGTGCGCCATGGTCACGACATCCGCGTACTGAGCGACGGACTGGCCGCATAGGTTCGGGCCGGAGCTGGGCTTTGACGGGTCCGGAAACCCATCCTCCGACAGCACCGGAGCACTGTGCAGGCGACCCACCAATGTGACGTACGACTGATAGTCACCCGCCCCGCGCAAGTTTGGGGCGGCGGCGAGGTGAGCGATGACAAGGGTGGCCACAACGAGGAGCACCGCGCCGACCGCCGCGACGAGCATCGCACGCGGTCGCTGAAGGAACCGGGCAAGTCCGCGATGTGCCTCCCCGATCGACCCGCTCGCGTCATGAGTTTCGGGGACCGAGGGGCCGCGACTTGCTCCATGTGCTGACGGAGGCATGGACCCCGGCGCAGCCTCATAAGTGCTCGCCAGGGGCGTCGCTGCCGCCAGAGCCGACGAGGCTTCCCCTCGGCGGGCGCCGCAATTGCTGCAGTACGCCTCCTTCAAACTAGAACCACAGTTCACACAGAACCGGGTGCTAGTCAGGCTGTTCTGGCCAGGCAGCGGATCCGGCGTGCTCGTTGTGCTCACTGTGCCCCCTAATGACAAGGGGCGCCGAGGCCCCCGAATCTCGTTCGCCTTCCGGCGTCGTGCTTACTTGCCCGGCAGTTACGGACGACAAAGTAGCGTCGCAACAGCTTGCTATGGACGCATTTCGGATAAATCGCCTTCATCAGCTCTAGGCCCCCGGAACTGCTGCTTCCCAACCCTGGGCCGGGGCGTCAGCACCCCATCCCGCTCGGGCCGACGAGCCGCAGGCACTGCTGGGCGCGCGGTGGCCTGGTGCTTCCGGTCCCCACGTAATCATCGTGGAGTGGCAGCAGCGCGTCGGTTGCTGGCTAGCCTTGGTCAGCAACCTCATCGGGCTAGACCATGTCCTCGTGCAGCTGTGGCTCTCGGTTCCGCTTGGAACAGGGATCATGTGGTGAAGACGCGGACAGACGCTAAATGCCCCACCCCAAGGCCCGGCCCCGCGCAGGGGACAAACGCCTGAGGTATCAGTTGAGACACCTCTAGCGGGTCGTTCTCGGAGCCTTCATGCACCCACGTACCTGGCTGCGGACAGCCATAAGCGCCGGCTCCGCCGCGGTGCCCGATACAAGGAATCTGGGCGGGATGCCCTTGGTCCCCGGTCAGCCGCAGGCATGTCAGGGAGAATGCTTCCGCTTCAGAAGCGACGCGCGGTCGGCATGTCCGGACCTCTGGACATCACTGAGCAAGACGACGACCACGACCCCGATCCGGTCCCTTTAGGGGTCGGTCTGGTCGCATTCGTCACGAGCGCCCCAAGGTCATGGATGTGACGTTGCATCCGACGAACCTCTCCTGAACACGGAAAAAGCCTGCCTCGCCGGCTCCGCCCGTCACAAGGACGAGAGGAGCCGGCGGCAGCTGGTCAAGCGGTGGGTTCTTGCGGGTCGGACGATCCGAGGGCTCGATACACCGACGCCCGACTGACGCCCACCACTCGAGCGATGGAGGCGACGTCGTGCTCACGGCTCGCGTACATGCTCCGGGCGATCTTCAGCTTCTCGGGCGTCCAGACGGTCGGCCGACCACCGGTGCGGCCACGAGCGCGGGCTGCTGCTAGGCCGGCCAGAGTCCGTTCGCGGATCAGGTCACGCTCGAACTCAGCCAAGGCGCCGAAGACGTGAAAGATGAGTTTCCCGCCGGGCGTGGAGGTGTCGATGCTTTCGGTCATGCTGCGGAAGGCGACGCCACGACTCTCCAGCGTCTGCACGGCCTCGATGAGGTGACGCAGGCTCCGGCCCAAACGGTCGAGCCTCCACACCACCACAGTGTCTCCGGGTCGAAGCTGCTCGAGCATGGCGTCGAGCGCCGGACGGTGTTCGAGCTTGCCGGACGCCTTGTCGGTGAAGATGCGTTGGCACCCTGCGGCCTGGAGGGCATCGCGCTGCGGTGCCGCGTCCTGCTCAAGGGTGGACACGCGGGCGTAACCGACGAGGTAGCCAATCGTGGGCGTCTCAGTACTCATGGGTGCGCCTCCTTCTGAGACGTTGTTTGTGGACATGGGAAAAGGACAGACGTCCCCGCCTCGTCGGAGGCGGGGCGTCTGGGTGTTCAGAAACGCTCGTTTGTGGTCGTTTGTGCAAACGCACTCCTTCCGGGCCTACGACCCCTACGGTGGCGGCCATGGAATTCCTCATCCTCGGCGCATTGATCGCTGGTGCAATAGGCGCGGCGATCGGCTCATCGAAAGGAAAGGCTGGCGCTGGCTTCGGGCTGGGATTTCTCCTTGGCCCCGTCGGATGGGTCATTGCCGCCCTCCTGACCCCTTCCATCGAGGTCCAAGCGGAGCGGGACCGCCAGCTTGCTGCCGCCATAGCGCGGGCCTCTGACGGCTCCATTGGGGCTCCAGGCCCCCACGGGGCGCCCGGGTATAGCGCGACGGCTCTGCGTCAGGATGCAATCACCGAGGCCCTTCGTAGACACCCATCCCTCGAAGCGGCGACCACCCCCGAAGACCTCGAGCGGCTGGACAAGAAGATCACGAGCATCGAGGGAGAACTCCGCCTTCGCCATGAACTTGAAACGGTGAAGGCACGGCACGCGCATGAGGCAGAGCTGGCCCGTCAAGAGGAGGCCCGGCAACGACAGAAAGACCTTCTCGCGGAACAGGAGAAGCGGGGCCGCCAAGAGGCCAAACGAGTGATGGAAGAACAGGCTGCGGCCCGAGCGCAAGCTCGCGCGGAACGAGTCGCACACGCCGAAGGCATGAAGCCCGCCGTCCGAGTGTTCTACCTGCATCGAACTGCCGGACTGCTGATCGGAGCGGGCGTGACGGTCTCCGTTGTGCTTGCGATCGTTTTGCCGCTGCGTGCAGTGTCTGAAAGCAACGAGCGTCAGCGGATGGCGCTGGCCGCCCAAGCTGCCTCGTCCGCGTCCTCTCGTGCTGCCGCATCCTCGTCTTCGGCGGCGTCTGCGAGCTCAGCCGCCATGGAGGCATCCGCCAGTTCGGCTGCCGCGGAGGCGAGCGCGTCAGAGGCTGCGGCCGCCCGTGCTTCCCAAGAGGCGGCCGCGGCGGCGGCCTCGAAGCGCGATGCCTGTCTTCGAGGCGCCAAGGGGACCATGAAGTCATTGGTGGGATGCGATCTGTCCGCGACAAACCTTTCTCACCTGGACTTGACCGGCCGAGACCTCACCAACGCCAATCTCTCGGGCGCGAACCTTTCTGGCGTGATCTTCGACAGGGCCAAGCTCGCTGCCGTCAACTGGTCGGGATCGAAGTGTCCGGACGGCTCAGCGGCGGACGAGCATGATGGCGGCACCTGCGCCCAGAACTTGCTGCAGCCCGGGGACGCACTGCGACCACTGGACCTTGGCCGGTCGACGAAGATCGGGGACTGGCGCGTGACCGTCATTTGGTACTGGGCCAACACCACGAGCAACAAGACCGCGGTAGCTGCCTATAACCGAGAGCCAGGAACCGGCTACGTGTACGCACTCGCGGCCATCAAAGCGACCTACCTGGGCGCTGGTCAGGGCATGGCCTCCGATCTAAATCTCTCCATCAACGGGGTCACCTCCTTGAGCGATGGAGCCCAGTGCACCCTCTTCTCCGACGGCCAGTACGACACCTTGAACACGGGACAGTCCACGTCCTACACGGACTGCATTTACCTGCTCACCTCCAAGGCCAGGAAGGGAACGGTGAGCGTTTCAACCGGATACTCCTTCGAGGATGCCCCTGCTGCGTACTGGGCGATCCCGAACTAGCGCCACCGCCCCAGGTTGGCCGCTCCATCGTTAAAGGGGCTCGTCCTCGAGGTCGTAACTGCTGTCGTAGTCGGAGCCGTAGGCCCAACGACGAGGGGCGTTTGCGGTCGCTAGGCTCGAGGGGCGGGACAGCACGGCGACGACGCCTTCCACGGCCTTAACACACACGAGGACGACGTCGGCCAGGTCGCGGACGGCCCGCAGACCAGCTGTCGCGGTTTCGGGTTCGTTTTCTCGGAGCTTGGCGTAGGCGACGACGACAAGGGCCGCCGCTGCGGCCACGGACATGACGATGATCATGGGTTCTCCTCTGGGCCAAGGCAGGAGGCCCGCCGACAGGCGACGGGCCTCCTCGCGATGGAGTGGTCGGTCAGTGCCGCGCACGCGCACGGCGGGCGCGTGCCTGCGCCTGCTGCGCGCGGCGTTCGCCCCGGTTGCTGGGTCCGTACGGCTCGGTCCACTCCTCCGACCCCGTGGGGTACTCACGCTCAACCGTTTCGTGGCCCATGCCGGCCTCGGTCACGTTGACGAAGGGCGCCGAGGCCTGAGCGGGCCGTGAGGCAGATGCCGCTGTTGGTGCCCACGTGGGCCGCCAGCCGGTGACGAGGTCCGCCAGCATGGTCGGAGCAATCACCAGCGGGAGCAGCACCATCTCGAGGCCCCAGCGCAACCACGAGCCGCCGACGAGCCGGCCCAGGAGCCGGTGCACGACGGTGCTCTGGCTGAGCGGACGAACCAGGACCCCGAGAGTTCGGATGCCCTCGACCAGGGCCTGCGTCACCGGGTGGGCGGCCACCGCCACGAACACGCGCTGGACCGCTGTGCCGGTGTTCACGAGCCCGGTCGCGATGCGGGTGCCGGTCGGTCCGAGCTTGCCGAGCAGGTAGCGGGTCTGCTGCCAGAGGGCTTTGGCGCCGGCGGCGATCTTCGAGCCCAGAAAGCGGCTGACCTGGACCGTCGCCCTCCACACCGCCGGGATGCTGAGGACTGCGGCGGCGGCCGTCACTGGCCCAACGGACCGGAAGAGGTCTCGGACCCGGGTGAGGCCTGTGGCGATGCGCGACCAGACGGGGCCGCCAGCGATGCCGGACAGTACGGTGCGGGCCCGTGTCAGGACCCAGCCGGCGGCGCCGCGAGGCAGGGCGAGCAGGGTGTCGAAGGCCTGTCTGGCAGCCCTGCGGAGGCGGAGCAGGAGGGCGAACCGTTCCTTCTGGGGTGGGGCGGGGACGGCGTATAGCCGCCCGTCGATAGGTGTGGTGGACATGCTAGATCTCCTTTTCGAAGGAGCCCGTCGCGTGACGGGCATGCGAAAGGCCCGCCGCGTGGTGCGGCAGGCCTGGGTTGTTGATGGTGCGGTCTCAGGAAGGCTCTGGCCGAATGCCCTCGTCGAGCATGAGCGTGAGCAGCTGGGCGAGCCGGTAGTCAGGGTCGCAGCGAAGGGCCCGGTCCAGGGCGACCCGCGCCAGGGCTCCGTCGCCACGCCACCACGAGTAGGTGGCCAGCAAGCTCAGCACCGGCGCTGCGTAGTCGTCGATGGCGTACTGGCACAGTCTGATGAGCCTCGCCCTGACGTCGTCGGCCGTGAGTTCGTCGATCTCGGCGCGCTCGTGTCTAGCTCGGGCTTCGGGGATCGCCCGATGAAGCGCCCGTGTGTTCGCCGGGAGGACGTTGACGTCCGGGCCATTGCGGATGAGCAGCGACGTGATGCCGTCGCGGATATCTCTCTGGTTCAGGGACCGGAGGGCGAGGGCCGCATCGGGGACGTCGATGACATCCCTGTGGCCGCTGAGGATTCGTGCCCAAGCCTCCGCGAGCTCGTGATCGGCTGAGTCCTCCTTCGTCGTGGCCGACGCCTCCCGTTCGCGCCGGATCACCTCTTCCACCTCTCGAGCGGCAGGACCGGCCTCGACCTGAGCCGCGAGCGCGGCCCGGTCGCGTAGAGGGGCACTGCCCCGACCGATGAACTCGGCGACGCTCGATGCGACCTCGGCGTCCGACGGTAGACGGTTGCCTTCTGGTGGGCAGCATCCCAGGCTGCCGCAGTCGAGCGAGCGCCAGCGCCCTCCATGGACGACGAGGCGGTCGCGGATGGACACCTCCGAACCGATGAGCCGCTCCGTCACTTGCTCGATGACGGCTTCACTGGCGCCCTTGACGTCCTCGTAGGCGACCAGCAGGGCCGCGTTAGCACCGTCCCGGAGCATGTGACGCACCAGCGAGTTGGCGACCTCCTCGACGCGTTCTGGTGCCGGCACGTCGATCCGTTGGGTCAGCCCGATCCGGTGGTCTCGGAGGGCCAGCAGAACGATGGCCTGATGGGGCTGGAAGCCCAAGAGGTGCGGGATGACGGCGAGCAGCTCGGCGGGGCTGCCGAGCCTGAGAGGTGGTGCAGTCATGGTCTTCCTTTCGGTTATCCGGGCGCACCCGGGCGGACATGCGAAAGGGCCCGCCGCTGAGGCGGCGGGCCCTTCGTGAACTCTGTGCGAGGGGGTTTCTCCAGTCGATCCTTGGACGTGGTTATCCCAGTGCCTCGTATCAGTCATTGTAGCACTCAATTGCTCTGCGGCAGAATGGGATTCGTTGAACCAGTTCGGCGCGGAAGCTAGGTTAACCGAGCCGTGGCAACGTACCGTTCCACCATGCTGAGATTGAAGCGGCGGTGGCGACAGTGGCGTCGAGTGTGGGCGGGCTACCCCGAGCGAGCTGAGCGTGCCGCCGTAGCCATGGTCGAAGACCAGCGAGAGGCCGAGAAGAAGATGGCACGAATCGCCCCAGGGCGATGACCCAGCACCGCCATCACGAGCAGACCTCTTGGCGCCTTGGACGTGGGTCAGGACCGGACCTGACGCGAACTTTCGGGCCGGCGACCCGGCGAGAGCCAGCACTCCTCCAAGGCGTCGGGGCGACTAGCAGAAGTTGCTCCGGTGCGAGTTGCATCGGTGGATGACCCTCAACCTTGAAGTCCAAGTCATTCACGACGAGTACCTGCTGCCCTACGTGGGCCGTACGCGCGACATCTACACCTACTACCTTGACCGGTACCTCGGCTGGTGTGCGCTCCAGGCATACGAGCCCATGGCGGTGACGCGTGCAGATGTAGAGCGCTACGTGCATCACCTTCACGTTGAATGCGGTCTGCGCGCCTCCACCGTAGCCGCCGCCCTGTGCCCGGTCCGCGGCTTCTATCGCTTCGCGTATCACGAAGGGGCCGTTGCTCGTGACCCTGCCGTGCACGCCCGACGGCCTCGGTACCACTACCGACTTAGCGACACTCTCGGGCTCGACCGGAGCCAGCTCACAGCCTTTCTTGCTGCTGGAACGGACCTGGGTGGCAGGTACCACGCAGCAGCGTTCCTTCTCGCGTGCATGGCGTTGCGCGCGAGCGAGGCCTGTTCTCTGCAGGTAGGCGACTATGCCAACACGGTGCGGGGGCATCGGGTTCTCGAGTTCGTCGGCAAGGCCGGCCAACCGGCGCAGATGCCGCTGCCGGTGCCTGTGCTGCGTGCCCTAGATGCGGCTGTTGGTGACCGGGAGGATGGGCCGATCCTGCAGCGACGAGATGGCGGAGCGTTGTCGCGGCAGGGGTTAAACACGATCGTTGGCACGTTGGCTCGTCGGGCGGGGATCGAGCGCAGGATTACCTCGCACGTGCTTCGACACAGCGCGATCACCAACGCACTGGAGGCGGGCGCCTCGTTGAGGAAGGTTATGGACTTGGCCCGGCACACCGAGCCGCGCACGACGATGCGCTACGACCGCAACCGGACGCAGCTTGACGATCACGCCATCCACGCGCTCGTATCGTTCATCGTTCCGAATGACCTTGGCGCCGAGGCGTTCTAGGTATCGCTCTTCCTGCCAGGACAAGCGGGGGCGCCCTAGATGCATCCGTTCGGGCCCCCATAGGGTCTCGGCCCAACTAACGACGGGGCTCGGGCCCGGGTTGGCGCCTCCAGCCTGCTCGGGGGGGTTCCGCGATGGGAGGTTTTTGCCCGTTTAGACCCACCAGATCAGGTTCGCCACCATACTGTGCCCGTGACGAACGCCCCTGCCGCTCCCCACTTGATCGCGATCTCGGAGGGAAAGCGTCAGGTGGTGTCAGCGCACCTCGCATCCGCTGAGATGGTGCCCTTGGTTGGCCTAGGTGGGACCCTCTGCGCTGGTGGTGTGAGGACGCTGGAAGTTGTCTTGGGTGACGTGCTCGCTCTCGCCTTCGCGCCTGCCCATGGGAAGGACGGGCAGAGGAGTGTCGGTTTCGCCCACCAAATACGCGCCCTTGGATGGGGTAACAAGGTCAAGTTGGTCGCGGTAGGCACCACGGGCATCGCCGTGATGGCTCTTGATCCGAAAACGCGCAAAGGAAAGAACCGCAATGTTGCGACGAGGCAGAAGCGACCCATTGCGCTCATTGCCTCCTACGAAGGAGTCACGGGGATCAACACAAAGGGGATTTCGTCCATTGTGCAGTTTGATGACGGTGGGCGCCTTGTCCTTGGTAGGGCTGATTTGGCCCGTCTCATCCGTCGCGCATTGGGATGGGCGGACTCGCCTGGGGTGCCGGAGGGCACAGTCGCGTCGGTCGAATCGGCCGAGTATCTCGGGGGTTTCGGCGCTCAACTCGTTAAGGGAGTGAAGTACACGCTGCATTTCACGCGAGAGACTCTATTCATGCAGGGACCTGATGGTGAGCCATCGGCGGCGGTCGCGGGGCTAAGTGGTCTAGGGATCGGCGGTGCAGGGGAGTTTCAAACGGGCGGTGGCTTCGTCGGGGGCGGATTTGGCGTTCGAGGTGCACTGGAGGGAATCGCCTTCGCGTCGATTCTCAACGCGGTCACCACTCAAACCCATCGAGAGGTCGTCATCTCGATCGCGGCGGAAGGCGCAGAACTCTACTTCGTCAACCGCGCGCATACGCCCCAGCAGTTGCGTATCGAGCTGTCCGAGGTGCTCGCGCATCTTGCAGACGGGGTGCGCATGCACAAGCCAACCGCGTTTATCGAGCCCCCCGCGAGGTCTTCGGCGCAGATGGCGAGCATAGATACCGCATCACCCATAACGACGAACACCTCACGCTTCCCGCTGGGCGGCGGCGGTGACCGGATCGCTGCTGATGAGCTGGCGCGCGAGCACGCGCCCGCCTCGACCACGGGAGCAATGGTGTCCCATCTGGCTGAGTTGGCGCGGTTGCGTCGTGATGGGCACATCAGCGAGGGTGAATTCGAGAACCTGAAGGAGAAGCTCCTCAGTGGTCACTGAGGGGAACGGCACCATCCTTCTGTCAGGCGCCGAGTGGGTTCTGCTGGACCCACTCGCGTGTGGCGTCGTACTGCTGCTGGATCCACTTCTCGAAGGCCGAGTCCTCGACGCGCCACTGTCCCCGACCGCCGATCTTGATGGCCGGCAACTCCCCAGAACGCACCAGCGCATAGACCTGGGCTATCGACGTGGCCAGCTGATGGGCGACCTCTTCCAACTTGTAGAACCGACGAGGGAGGTCGACGCCGGTTGGCTCGCCGGAATAGTTCATGCGGACCAGTGTCGCCGTACGGATGGGAATCAAACTCACTCGACGGGGTCGCCGGCCCTCACTCGAACACCCGTTCGATCCTACGTCACACTGGTGCCATGGCAGGCGGATCGGGACGAGGGCACGAGCACCCCATCTCGCCCGTGCCGCCAGCCCGTCAGCACTGCTGGGTCAACCACACCGCGGAGAACGGGGGTCCTCATCCGGGGCTCGTGACGGCGTGGCAACAGCGGGACGGGCGATGGTGGGCCCGCGTCACGTACCTCGTCATCGAGGCGGACGCCGTCGTCGACCAGTGGTTCCGCGCGGACCAACTAACGCCGGTGACCGCTCCGGGTCGGCATGTCTGAATCCGCTCAATACGTGCCTCGTACGTGAGCGGAAGTGCCGCGCCGCTCGGATTCTGCAAGCGGTGAGGGCGTAGTGATTGACGTAGTCTGCGCGGCGCGGCGAACTTCTTGATGATCAGGTTGCCTTGACGTCCAGCTGTGACTTTGGCACGCCAGGGGGTGGCGGATCTGGCGTGTCTCTACGTTCGTCCTACACGCGCGAGGTTCGTCCTACACGCGCGAGGTTCGTCCTACACGCGCGAGGTTCGTCCTACACGCGCGAGGTTCGTCCTACACGCGCGAGGTTCGTCCTACACGCGCGAGGTTC
>JAEXXY010000331.1 GCA_023451855.1 Actinomycetes bacterium | reverse complement strand
GACGTGGCGCGACCGTCGGCGAGGATCGCGGCCACGCGGCGCAGATCGGTGGGACGGCGCGGTCGTCGAGGCATGCCGGCACGCTAGGAAGCGCGAGCCACCGGCGTCCTGCCCCCGAGCGCGGGCTGGGGACGACGCGCCACCCCGACGAGGGGATGTGGACGACGCGCGAACCGGCCGGCACCCACGTGCCGAGACACCGGGCGCGCCGATTCCCCCGGCGGCGGCGGCGTGGTCCAGACTGCTCCAATGGCCCGGCACATCATGACCCTGACCTGTGAGGACCGACCCGGCATCGTCGCGGCCGTCTCCGCGGCGCTGCTCGCCGTCGACGCGAACATCGTCGAGAACCAGCAGTTCTCCGACGAGGACACCAACCTCTTCTTCATGCGCACGGTCTTCGACGCCGACGCCTCCGACGTCGAGCGCGTCCTCGACACCATCCGCGAGAGCCCGGCCGTCGTGTCCCTGCACCTCGCCGTCCGTCCCGAGGACGAGCGCTGCCGCACCGTCATCCTCGTCAGCAAGTTCGACCACTGCCTCCTCGACCTGCTGCACCGCTGGAAGTCCGGCGACCTGCCCATCGACATCGTCGGCGTCGTGTCCAACCACGAGGACTGCCGCGGGCTCGTCGAGTACTTCGGGCTGCCGTTCACCGTCATCCCGGTCACCCCCGACACCAAGGCCGACGCCGAGTCCGAGCTGCTGCGCATCGTCGACACCAACGACGTCGGGCTCGTCGTCCTGGCCCGCTACATGCAGATCCTCAGCGACGGCCTGTGCCGCGCGCTCGAGGGCCGGGCCATCAACATCCACCACTCGTTCCTGCCCGGCTTCAAGGGCGCCAAGCCCTACCACCAGGCCCACGACCGCGGCGTCAAGCTGATCGGTGCCTCGGCGCACTACGTCACGGCAGACCTCGACGAGGGTCCGATCATCGAGCAGGACGTCGTGCGCGTGACGCACGCGGAGTCGCCCCAGCGTCTCGTCGCGATCGGTCGCGACGTCGAGCGACGCGTCCTGTCCCGGGCCGTCCGCGACCACGCGGAGTCGCGCGTCTTCCTCTCCGGACGCCGCACGATCGTCTTCTGAGGCGTCCCCAGGGTCGTACCGTCGTCAGGGTCGTACCGCTCAGCCCTGCTCCCGCTCCCGGTCCGGCTCCTCTCCGGTCTCCTCGCCGGTCTCCGCGCCAGGGGCCCCCTCAGCGTCCTCGTCCGACTCCTCGAGATGCTCGATCCGGCGCTGCCGCCACCAGCCGATGACGTTGTTCTGGTGGCGCCACAGCACGAGCACCCCGATCGCCGTGAGCCACCATCCCGTCCACACGTCACCGGGGGCGTGGCCGGTCCACACGAGCACCGCGACGACGAGCATCGACAGGGCCCCGAAGATCGAGCCGGCCGCCACCCAGCGGGTCACTGCCACGGCGACGACGAAGACGACCACGACGACGAGCGCCACCCACGGGTGCACGCCGAGCACGACCCCGAGCGTCGTGGCCACGCCCTTGCCCCCGCGTCCGCGAAGGAACGGCGACCAGATGTGCCCGAGCACCGCGGCGATGCCGACGGCGTACGCGGCGTGGGCGCCGAAGAGGTGGCCGGCGACGAGCGTGGGCACCAGGCCCTTGAGCACGTCGAGGACACCGACGAGCACGCCCCACTTGCGCCCCAGCACGCGTCCGGCGTTCGTGGCGCCCGGGTTGCCCGAGCCCGACGTCGAGAGGTCCTTGCCGAGCAGGCGCGCGACGCCGGTCGCGGGGTTGAGCGAGCCGATGAGGAAGGCCGCGAGGACCAGGCCGGCCCAGGCGAGCACGGAGCCCACGGTCACGGCCGGGTGCCCTCCCCTGCCTCGGCGAGCGGCTCACCGGGACGCGGTGCCACGGCGATGGCGACGGTGCCGGGCCCGACGTGGGCCCCGACGACCGCGCCGAGCTCGACGACGAGCACCTGCGGTGAGCCCGGCACCTGCGAGCGCAGGTGGTCGGCGATCTGGTCGGCGCGTTCGGCGGCGTCGAGGTGGTGCACGGCGAGGTCGACGGCGAGCCCACCGGAGTGGACGTGCTCGAGCACCATCGCCTCGATCCGGGCGACGGCGCGCGCCGACGTGCGCACCTTCTCGACGGGCACGATGCGCCCGCCGCGCACGGCGAGGATCGGCTTGATCGCGAGCGCCGAGCCGAGCAGCGCCGACGCGGCGCCGATCCGTCCCCCGCGACGCAGGTGCTCGAGCGTGTCGACGTAGAAGAGGACTCCGGAGGGCGTCAGACGGTCCCGCACCGCGGCCGCCACCTCGGACGCGTCCGCACCGGCCGCGGCACGCTCGGCGCCCGTGACGACGGCGAAGCCCATGGCCATGCCGATCGTCTCGCTGTCGACCACCTCGACCGGAACGGGCGCCTCGGCCGCGGCGATCCGGGCCGCCTCGAGGGTGCCCGACATCTGCGAGGACAGGTGCACCGACACGATGGCGTCGGCGCCCTCGGCGGCCAGGCGCTCGTAGGTGTCGGCGAAGACCTGGGGCGTCGGGCGCGACGTCGTGACGATCGTGTAGTCGCGCAGTGCGGCGGCGACCTGCTGGGAGGTGATGTCGTGGCCCTCGACGTGGTCGCGGCCGCCGACGACGACGTGCAGGGGCACGACCTCGATGCCGTGCCGCTCGACGTCGGCGGCCGGCAGGTAGGCCGTCGAGTCGGTGACGATGCGGGTGGTCACAGCTCGTCCTTCCGCCGGGGCGAGGGGGCGCCAGGTGGTCCCAACGTACCGGCACCGGACGCGTCCGTCTGGGACGCGTCCGGTGCCGTGGGTCGGGCGCTGCGCCCGGACGCCTCAGGCCGGGACGACGTTGACGAGCTTGGGCGCGCGCACGATGACGGTGCGCACGCCGTTCTCGGTGGCCGCCTGGACCTTGGGACGGGCCAGGACGAGCTCGCGCAGGGCGTCCTCGGTGATGTCGGGGCTCACCTCGACGCGGTCGCGCACCTTGCCCTTGATCTGCACGACGCAGGTGACCTGCTCCTGCACGATCTTGCTCGGGTCGCTCTCGGGGAACGCCGCGAACGCGACGCCGCCGGTGTGCCCGAGGCGGGCCCACATCTCCTCGGCGATGTGCGGCGCGATCGGCGACACCATGAGCACGAGCGCCTCGACGACCTCGCGGGGTGGCACGTCGAGCTTGGTCACGGCGTTGTTGAGCTCGATGAGCTTGGCGATCGCGGTGTTGAAGCGCAGGCCCTCGAAGTCCTCGCGTACGCCGGCGATGGTCTGGTGCAGCTGGGTCGTCAGCGCCTGGTCGGGCTCGACGTCTCCGACGCGCACCTCACCGGTGGCCTCGTCGACGACGTTGCGCCACAGCCGCTGCAGGAAGCGCTGGCTGCCGACGACCGCGCGGATCTCCCACGGCTTGGACAGCTCGAGCGGACCCATCGACATCTCGTAGACGCGGAAGGTGTCGGCGCCGTACGCGTCGTACATCTCGTCGGGGCTGACCGAGTTCTTCAGCGACTTGCCGATCTTGCCGTACTCGCGGTTGACCTGCTGGCCCTCCCAGGTGAACGTCGGCTCCTCGCCGTGGCCACCCGGGTGCTCCTCCACCTCGGACGCCGTGACGTACTGGCCGCGGGCGTCGGTGTAGGCGTAGGCCTGGATGTAGCCCTGCGAGAAGTACTTGCGGAACGGCTCCTCGCTGCGCACGTGACCGAGGTCGAAGAGCACCTTGTGCCAGAACCGCGCGTAGAGCAGGTGGAGCACCGCGTGCTCGACGCCGCCGACGTAGAGGTCGACGCCCCCCGGGTCGCGGGTGCCGGCGGGTGCGCCCTCGACAGGCTCGTCGTGGCGGGCCAGCCAGTAGGCCTCGTTCTCGGGGTCGACGAACGCGTCGTGGTTGGCCGGGTCGAGGTAGCGCAGGTAGTACCAGCACGAGCCGGCCCAGTTCGGCATGGTGTTCGTCTCGCGCCGGAACGCGCGGGTGCCGCGGCCGTCACCGAGGTCGGCCTCGACCTCGACCCACTCGGGCACGCGCGACAGCGGCGGCTCGGGGCTGCTCGTCGCGTCGTCGGGGTCGAAGGTCTTCGGTGAGTAGTCGGGCACGTCGGGCAGCGTCAGCGGCAGCTCGGCGTCCGGCACCGGGTAGGCGACGCCGTCGGCGTCGTACATGATCGGGAACGGCTCGCCCCAGTAGCGCTGCCGGCTGAAGAGCCAGTCGCGCAGGCGGTAGTTGACGGTGCCGTGGCCGATGCCTTCCTCCTCGAGGAAGGCGATGATGCGCTCCTTGGCCTCGGCGACGTGCAGGCCGTCGAGGGAGATGCGCTCGGTGCTCGAGTTGATCGCGACGCCGTCGCCGAGGAACGGCTCGTCGTCGGGGTGGCCCTCGGTCGGCTGCACGGTGCGCACGATCGGGATGCCGAACTTCTCGGCGAACTCCCAGTCGCGGGTGTCCTGCCCGGGCACTGCCATGATGGCGCCGGTGCCGTAGCCCATCAGCACGTAGTCGGCCACGAAGACCGGGATCTGCTGTCCCGTCAGCGGGTTCGTGGCCCACGACCCGGTGAACACGCCGGTCTTGTCGCGACCCTCGGTCTGTCGCTCGACGTCGCCCTTGCGCGACGCGGCGAGACGGTAGGCGGCCACCGCGTCCGCCGGGATGCCGGATGCGTCGGCGTCGTCACCGCGCCAGCCGTCCTGGGTGCCCTCCGGCCAGTCGCCTTGCGGCACCAGCGAGTCCACGAGCGGGTGCTCCGGCGCGACGACCATGAAGGTGGCGCCGAAGATCGTGTCGGGACGCGTCGTGAAGACCTCGATGCCGGCCTGCTCGCCCGTCGTCGTGACGACCGGGAAGGTGACCCGGGCGCCCTGTGAGCGGCCGATCCAGTTGCGCTGCAGGCGCTTGACGTTCTCGGGCCAGTCGACGCGGTCGAGGTCGTCGGCGAGCCGGTCTGCGTAGGCGGTGATGCGCATCATCCACTGCGAGAGGTTGCGCTTGAACACCGGGAAGTTGCCGCGCTCGGACCGGCCCTCGTTCGTGACCTCCTCGTTCGAGAGCACCGTGCCCAGGCCGGGGCACCAGTTGACCGGCGCCTCGGACTGGTAGGCCAGGCGATAGCCCTCGAGGACCTTCGCCTTCTCGGTGGCGCTCAGCTCGGCCCAGGGGCGGCCGTCCGGGGTCGGGGCGGTGCGCTCACCGGACTCGAGCTGCTCGACGAGCTCGCTGATGGGACGGGCCTTGCCCAGGCCACCGTCCTCGCGCACCGCGTCGGTGTCGTACCAGGCGTCCCAGATCTGCAGGAAGATCCACTGGGTCCACTTGTAGTAGTCCTCGTCGATCGTCGCGAAGGTGCGCCGGTTGTCGAAGCCCAGCCCGAGGCGGCGCAGCTGCCGCTTCATGTTCGTCATGTTCTCCTCGGTGGTCTTCCGAGGGTGCTGGCCGGTCTGCACCGCGTACTGCTCGGCGGGCAGGCCGAAGGCGTCGTAGCCGAGCGCGTGCAGGACGTTGCGGCCCTGCATGCGGTGGTAGCGGCTGTAGACGTCGGTGGCGATGTACCCGAGGGGGTGGCCGACGTGGAGGCCGACGCCGCTCGGGTACGGGAACATGTCGAGCACGATGAGCTTGCGCCCGAGCGCGGCCACCTTTTCCGGCTCGGCCCACGGGCCCGCGGGGTTCGGCGCCGCGAAGGTGCCCTCCTCCTCCCACCGGTCCTGCCACGCGACCTCGATGTCGCGGGCCATGGCCGCGGTGTAGCGGTGCGGCGTGTCGTCGGTCTGCGGGCGCTCGGACGTCTGGTTCTCGCTGGCCTGGCTCATGTCTTCTCTCTCGTCGCTGGTCGCCGGGGCAAAAGAAAACCCCTCGCACAGGAGGGGGAGCCGCGCTGATGTCGGGTGACCCCGACGTTGCTCAACGCGGCTGCGGAAGGAGGAGCAGACCAGCCATGCTCGCAAGGTTAGCGCAGCAGGCCCCACCTCTGCCGAGGGCGGCCGTCAGCGGAAGAGGCCGACGACGATGAGGGTCTGGGCCACGTGGTAGGTGACGATGACGACGATCGGGGCCCAGGGACGCTCGTGGACGAACCGGTCGTGGCCGAGCACCGTGTCGCTGACGACGAAGGTGAAGCAGCCGAGGATCACGAGCCAGTCGCCCTTCCACGCGGCGACGAGCAGCAGGCTGATGAGAGCGAGCTGGTAGATGAAGACCGGTCCGCGCTGCTCCCCCGCGCCCCGGACGATGTCGCGGCCGAAGAGGACGAAGAGCAGCACGGCCACCGGGACGGCACCGAGCAGCCACCACGGGAAGCCCGGCTGCGTCGGCGTCTCGAGGATCGCCCAGATGTAGGCGACGTGCGCGACGAAGAAGGCGCCGACCCCGACGAGGAACCGGGTCTCGGTGGCCGTGAGCAGGGCGACGTCGCCGACGAGGCTGAACCCGAGTGCGACGAGCACCGGCAGGAGCGTCGGTGAGCCGGGCGCCGCGCCCTCCCAGCTCAGCGACCACGCGAGGCCTGCGAGGAGCAGCACGACGAGCGGCTTGGTCAGCCGCTCGAGCAGGTACTCACCCCGCAGCACGGCACCCCAGTTGATGAGCGCCGTGACGCCGAGGGCCACCGAGAGGACCCAGAGGTGGGTGGTCACGATGCCAAGACTCCCAGCCGGGCTGCGCGGGCGGGCTCCGACACGCAGGATCGGCCCGGACGCCCGCCGACCGGGCACGTGTCGAGGGCGCCACGGTTCTCTGTCAGACTCGTCCAATGCCCATGCGCAAGTTCCAGCACACGGTCACCCCGGACGACACGGCCGCCTCGGTCGGCAGCGGTGACCTCGAGGTCCTCGCGACCCCGCGTCTCGCCACGTGGTGCGAGAACGCCGCCTTCCAGGTCTGCCGGCAGAGCATCGACGCCGACCACACCACCGTGGGCACGAAGATCGTCATCGAGCACGTGAAGGGCAGCCCCGTCGGCGCCGACATCACCATCCTGTGCGCCGAGCCGATCAACGACGGTCGCCGGCTCGTGTGCCACGTCAGCGCCAAGGACGCCGACGGCGAGGAGATCGCCTTCGGCGAGGTGCACCGGGCCGTCGTCGACCCGGACCGTTTCATGGCCAAGTGCCAGCGCATCCTCTGACGCACCTCCCCTGACGCGCCTCTGCTGCGGCGGCTGCACCGACGCGCAGCCGCCTCCCAGTTGCGGTTGCCACGATCGACGCGTGACGCCCGGTCTGCTCGGTGCGCTCCTCGCAGCGCTCGCGTACGGCACCGCCACGGTCCTCCAGGCCCTCGGCGTGCGCCGTCTCTCGGCGACGCCGTCGGGCACCCCGCTGCTCCGACGCGTCCGGGCCGGCTGGCCCTACGGGCTCGGGCTCGCGCTCGACGGGCTCGGCTTCCTCGCCTCGGTGGCCGCGCTGCGCACCCTGCCGCTCTTCCTCGTGGAGTCGGCCGTGGCGTCGTCGGTCGCGGTGACGGCCGTGCTGTCCATGGCCGTCCTGGGCCTGCGGCTCGGCGCCGGTGAGGTGGTCGCCCTCGTCGCGGTGTGCCTCGGCCTGACCGGCCTCGCCTTCTCCGCCGCAGCGGGTCCGGCCGTGCAGCCCGGGCCCGGCGCGACGTGGTGGCTGCTCGCGGCGGCCGCGCTC
>JAEXXY010000289.1 GCA_023451855.1 Actinomycetes bacterium | reverse complement strand
CTGTCCGCCCTGTCCGCCCTGCGCGCCCTGCGCGCCGCGGGCGACCCGGTCGTCGCGGCCGAGGCGCCGAGCCTCCGGCACGTCCATGTCGTCGCAGATCGCCTCCCAGACGCGACGCGGCGGTTCGCCGTCGGCCAGGGCCTGGTCGACGGTCCGCCCGCCGAGGGCGCCGAGGACGTGGTCACGCGCCAGCGAGCGCGCGTAGCCCGCGCCGAACTCGTCGTCCATCAGGGTCCAGAAGTGACTCATGCGCACCGCGACAGTCTGCCACCGACCTCAGTGGGAACCGCGCGTGTCACGAGGTCGTCGCAGGTTCGCCCAACCCGGCCGTGGCCGTCGCCTGCAGGCGATATCGTCTCTCCGCCGCGCCACTGCCGGCACACCGACCTCCAGGGGAGCACCAGCCACATGTCCGACCCATCCCACGGCCCCGCCGGCCCCGCGGGCGGCCCGCAGTCCATGCCGCAGCCCTACTCCTACCCCGGCGCCGGTGACGCGTCCGGAGCCACCGACCCGGCCCAGGGCGTCGCCCTCGCCGACGAGCCGTCGTCGCCCGGTGCGGGCAGGAGCCGGCGCACCGGTCTGCTCGCGGGCGGCATCGCGGCCGTCCTGCTGCTCGGCGGTGCCGGCGTCTTCGCGGCGCAGCAGCTGAGCGGCGGTGGCTCGCAGCCGGCCGACGTCCTGCCGGGCGACGCCTACGCGTACGTGCGGCTCGACATCGACCCGTCGGCCGGGCAGAAGATCGCCGCGGTGCGGTTCCTCGGCAAGGTGCCGCAGATCCAGGACACCCTCGGCAGCGGCGACCCGCGCAAGAAGCTGTGGGACCTCGCGGCCAAGGACTCGGACGAGGCCTGCATGAAGGCCTTCAACTACGACGCCGACATCGCGCCCTGGCTCGGCGACCGCATCGGCGTCGCCCTGCGACCCGGTGGCACGCAGGACAAGCCCAACCTCGCCGTCGCGGTGCAGGTCAAGGACGAGGACGCCGCGCGCACGAGCCTGACCAAGCTGCAGGCCTGCGGCAAGAGCGGCTCTGACAGCGACCTGCGGATGAAGGACGGCTACGCCATCATCACGCCGAAGGGTGTCGGCGACGCCACGATGGCAGCCACCGCCCAGGGCAGCCTCGCCCAGAACTCGACCTTCACCGGCGACATGTCCGCCCTCGGTGAGCAGGGCGTCATGTCCGCGTGGATGGACATGGGCCGCGGCCTGACCGAGATGCAGAAGCTCGGCGGCGACTCGGGGATGGCCTCGACCTTCGGCATGGGGGCCGTGCCCACCGCGAACGCGCAGGGACGCGTCGCCGCGGCCCTGCGCTTCGACACCGACTACCTCGAGCTCGCCGGCCTGGTGCGTGGCGGCGACGCCTCCACGACCGTCAAGGGCAACGGCTCGGAGATGGCCGGTCTGCCGGCCAACACGATGGCCGCCCTGCAGGTGTCCGGCGCCGACCAGTCAATCGACGCCGCGTGGCCGGCGCTGAAGAAGCAGCTCGACACCCTCGCGGGCGGGGGCCAGGACGACATCGTCACGATGGCCGAGCAGCAGCTCGGGATCAAGCTGCCGGACGACCTCAAGGCCCTCCTCGGCCGGTCCTTCACGCTCTCGCTGCCTGACCAGGACTTCCAGTCCGCGGCGCCGGCGGTCGGCGCGAAGATCGTCTCGAGCGACGCCAAGCGCGCCGACGCCGTCATCACCAAGCTGCTGCAGGCGGCCGGTGGCGAGGTCGACCTCACGCACCGCGTCGAGGGCGACAAGGTCTACGTCGCGACGACGCCCGGCTACGCGGACGACCTCAAGGCCGGAGGCCGCCTCGGTGACTCCGACGCCTTCAAGCAGGCTGTCGGCGACGTCGGCTCCTCCAGCGTGGCGCTGTTCCTCGACCTCGACAAGCTCGAGAAGCTCTACCTCAGTGACGTCCACGGCCAGGAGAAGACCTTCCTCGAGTCGCTCAAGGCGGTCGGTGTCAACGCCACGCAGACCGCCCCCGGCGAGGCCACGTTCTCGATGCGCGTCGTCGGCAACTGACGCCGCCGCGTCCATCTGGACGGCCCACCCGAACCCCGGGTGACGCGAAGGGCCCCGCCGTGCTGGCGGGGCCCTTCGTCGTGGTGCAGCCTCAGACGCGCGCGGCGAGCGCCGTGACCCCGAAGCCCGCCGCGTGCGGCAGTCGGATCTCGTTGCCCGAGTACGTGATCCCGCCCGCGACCGGCGGGGCGACCGACCACCAGGCGGCGTCGAGGTCGCTGACCTCCGTCGTCGGCTCGGCGGCCACGAGAGCGGCGGCAGCACCGACACCGACGTGCGACTCCATCATCGAGCCGACGATGGTGCGTAGCCCGGCGTCGTGCGCGCGGCGCAGCAGGTCGCGACCCACCGCGAGCGACCCGCACTTGGCGAGCTTGACGTTGACGAGGTCGGCGGCGCCGAGCCGGATGATCCGCTCGAGGTCGTAGGGGCCGAAACACGACTCGTCGGCCATGACCGGCAACCCGACGCGCTCACGCACCCACGCCAGGCCCTCGACGTCGTCGGCGACCACGGGCTGCTCGACGAACTCGACGCCGAGGTCGGCCACCTCCAGGGCTCGGATGACGATGACGGCCTCCTCGCGCGTCCACCCCTGGTTGGCATCGAGGCGGATGGCGATGTCGGGACCGACGGCGTCGCGGACCGACGCGACGCGCTGGACGTCGGTGTCGGCGTCGGTGCCGACCTTCATCTTCAGGGTGGTGAAGCCGTCCGAGACCCGCGAGCGGGCCGTGTCGGCGAGGTCGGCGGCGGCCCCGGCCGACAGCGTGACGTCGGTGACGAGCACCGGCTCCGGGACGCGTCGGCCCTCGGCGAGCAGGGTGGCGACCGACACGCCTTCCGCCTGGGCCAGCAGGTCGTGCAGCGCCGCGTCGAGCGCAGCCTTGGCGCCGAAGTTGCGGGCCACGCTGCGGGCGACGACACGTCCGAGGGCTGCGAGGTCGTCGCGGTCGTCGAGCGGGTGGCCCTGGACCGCGGGGGCCAGCATCTGCTCGAGGCAGGCCGTGGCGCTCGCGAGGGACTCGCCGGTGACCTGCCAGACCTGGGGCGCCTCGCCCCAGCCGACCCGCCCGTCGCTGTCGGTGGCGCGGACCAGGACGGTGTCGACGGTCTCGGTGCGACGCAGCGCCGTGACGAAGGGGGTGTGGAGGGGGACCGACGACGGCGTCGTCTCGATGCGGACGACGGTGGTCACGCCGTCACCTCCGATGCGTCCGTCGCGTCCGTCGCCGCGACCGACGCGCGATCGGTGGCGGGGTGGGTGTCGGGGTGCGCGGGGTGGGTGGCCGCCCAGACCTCGCTGGCGATGCCGGCGACGAGTGCGGCGGCCTCCCGCTCGTCGAGTTCGACGGTCGTGCAGACGGCGAGGACGAACGGGTCCTCCCCGACGGGTCGCACGAGGGCGACGTCGTGCGACACCCCGGGGATCCAGCCGGACTTGCTCGCGGTGGGCGTGCCGGCGGGGAGGCCGGCGGGCACCTGGTCGAGGTGCTGCTGCCGGGCCAGGATCGCCTCGACCGGCCCGAGCACGGGCTCGCCCCCGAGGGCGGGGTCGCGACGGCCGACGGCCGCCATGAGGCGACCCAGGTCGGCCGCGGTCACCGTGTTGGTGATGCCGGCCGCGCGGGCGGCGGCGTCCTCGATGCCCCGGCCGACGACGGTCGTGCCCGAGCAGC
>JAEXXY010000237.1 GCA_023451855.1 Actinomycetes bacterium | reverse complement strand
TCCTTCGCCCGCTACTGGTTCGCCGACGCGGTGAGCAACCTCGGCACGTTCGTCTCGGCACTCGCGCTGCAGCTGCTCCTCATCGAGACCCTCCACGCCGACCAGGCGGCGCTCGGTGTCGTGCGGTCCGCGCAGTGGCTGCCGTACCTGCTCTTCGGCCTCGTCGCGGGCGTCGTCGTGGACCGGGTGCGGCGCCTGCCGCTGCTCATCGGGGCCGACGTGCTCTGTGCGGCGCTGCTCGGGACGGTGGGCGTGCTTGCGCTCACCCGGCACCTGACCGTGCCGATCCTCGCCGTGCTCGTGTTCGTCGTCGGCTCGGCCTCGATGTTCTTCAACGCGGCGCACCAGTCGCTGCTGCCGTCGATCGTCGAGCCGGCCTGGCTGCCGACGGCGAACGCCCGCCTGTCCCAGACCTACTCGGCGACCCAGTCACTGGGCCCGCTCGTCGGCGGGGCGCTGGTGCGGCTGCTGTCCGCACCGGTCGCGGTGCTCGTCGACGCGGCCTCCTATGCCGTGTCGGCGGTCGTCCTGGCCACGCTGCGCGTCGACGAGCGGCGTCCGGAGCCGCCCTCGGACGGGCGCCGTCGCCACCTGTGGACCGAGCTGCGCGAGGGCGCGGCGTGGGTCTACCGGCACCCGACGCTCGGGCCGTACGCGGGGTCGCTGCACCTGTGGTTCTTCGCCAACGGCATCGTCACGACCGTCCTCGTCTACTTCGCCACCACCGAGCTGCACCTCGACGCGCTCGCGATCGGCATGGTCCTCGCGGCGACCGGCGTCACGGGCGTCGTGGGTGCTGGGCTCGCGCCGCGCCTGGGCGCGCGGTTCGGCACCGGACGCGTCGTCGTGGCCGCGGAGTGGGCCAACCCGCTGGCCTACGCGCTGCTGCTGCTCGCGCGTCCCGGGCCGTGGGCCGTGCTGTGGCTGCTGCTGGCCAACGCCCTCTTCGGCTTCGCCATGGGCCTCAAGGACCCGCTCACCATGAGCCACCGCAACCTCGTGACGCCCGACCGGCTCCGCGGCCGGATGAACGCGACGATCCGCTCGCTGAACTGGGGCTCGATCGCGGTCGCGGCGCCGCTCGGGGGGTGGCTGGCCGCCACGTGGGGCAACCGGTTCGCCATCGGCGTCGGTGTGCTCGGTCTCGCGGCGTCGGCGCTGCGGCTGTGGTGCTCGCCGTACCGGCACGTCACGGTCGAGGGCGAGCGGCCGGCGGGTGCTCGCACCTGACCGGTGCCGGCCCGAGTCGTGCGAGGACGCGGGCAGGACAACGGGCCCCGACCACCACGGTCGAGGCCCGTTCGGCGCGGCCCAGGGGAGCGATCCGGGCCACGCACCACGCATCCGGCGTCCCCTCCACGGTAGGGGCCGTCGGCGGCGTCCGGCACCCGCGGTCGGTCTGCACTCGGCAAGGACTTCGCAGGTGCAGGTCGGCTGCGGGTAAGGACACGCGTCAGTCGGCCGTGCGCAGCGCCTGGCGCCAGGTCACGCGTCCCCGTGTCTGCAGCAGCGACCGACGGTAGATGCGCTCGCCGGCGACGACGGTGACGGCCGAGAACACGACCATGACGAGCAGCGACAGGACCGCCTCCCACCACGCGGCGTCGCCGGACAGGATCCGCGCCGGCATGGTCACGACCAAGGCCACCGGCACGTACGACGCGACGGTGAGGGCCGTGCCGCTCAGGCCGAAGCTGACGACGTAGACGAGCATGAGGATCGTCGTCATCGGGGCGGTCGTGCTCTGCAGGTCCTCGGTGCGCGAGGCGAGCGCCCCGGCCACGGCGAACAGGCACGCCAGGGCGAAGAACCCGACCGCGAAGAAGAGGACGAACCACACGACGGCCGTGGACAGCGTCGGCAGCAGGGCCGAGAAGTCGGTGAACGACACCATGACGAGCCCCACCCCGGCGATGAGCACGACCTGCGCCAGGGCGATGGCGGCGTTGCCGACGACCTTGCCGGCGAGCAGCTGGCGCACCGGGATCGCCGTGGCGATGATCTCGACGAGGCGCGACTGCTTCTCCTCGACGACGCTCGCCGCGATCTGCTGCCCGAACATCATCGCCGACATGAAGAAGAGCAGCGCGAAGGCGAACGTGACGGCCCGGACGAAGCCCGGGTCGGTGCCCGCGCCGGAGAACCGGTCGAGTGACAGGGTCGACCCCCGCTCGAGCGCCGTCAGGGTGGTGCCGGCCGCGGCGGCGTTGCGGTCGAGCGCGTCGGTGCGCACTGCCTGCTCGAGCGCCGTGCGCAGCCCCATCGGGACGTCGTCGGCGGACGTCGCGGACCAGCCGGCGTCGGTGCGGTGCAGCCACACGTCGGCCTCGCCGTCGGTGACGGCCGTCCGGGCCGCCGACGCGTCGGCCACCGCCTTCGTCGTGACGACGACCGTGTCGTCGGTGGCGTGCGCCGTCCGGCCCGTGGCGGCCACGAGCGGGCCTGCGGCCGGCGCGTCGGTCGTGCTGACCGCCACGGTCCACGTCGTCGTCCGGCCGGACTGCCAGGCGGCGAAGGCGCCGTAGCCGGCGAGGAACAGCAGGGTCAGCGCCGTGGAGACGAGGAAGGCGCGGTTGGTGAGCCGCACGACGACCTCGCGCATCGCGACGACGGTCCAGGCGCGGCCGACCCCTTCGTGCGACAGGTGGCCGGGCTCCGCGGGACCGACGCGCTCGTGCGTCACGTGGTCGGGCCGGTCGAGCCGGTCGGACTGGCTGCGGGTCGTCGTCATGCCGTCACCTCACGGTAGATCTGGGCCAGCGACGGACGCTGGGGCGCGAACTCGTGGACATCACCGCGCCGCACCGCCTCGGCGAGCAGGGCCCGCTCGGCGCCGGGCTCGACGACCTCGACGAGCGCGCTGGCCCCCTCGACGTCGACGGCGTGGACACCGGGGATGCCGCGCACCCAGCCGGCGTCGCCCGACAGGACGATGCGGTGACGCACCACCGAGCGCGAGCGCAGCTCGTCCGGGCTGCCGTTCGCGACGACGCGACCCCGGGACAGCACGACGAGCCGCTCGCAGAGCCGCTCGACGAGGTCGAGCTGGTGGCTGGAGAAGAGCACCGGGACCCCGCGGGCGGTGTGCTCGCGCAGCAGGTCGGCCATGCTGTCGACGGCCACCGGGTCGAGGCCGCTGAACGGCTCGTCGAGGACGAGGGCCTGCGGCTGGCCCATGAGCGCCGCGATGATCTGCACCCGCTGCTGGTTGCCGAGCGACAGCTTCTCGACGTGGTCCCTGGCCCGGTCGGTGAGCCCGAGCCGCTCGAGGTGCTCGGTGACCGAGGCCCGCGCCGCGGCCGTCGACAGGCCGCGCAGCCGCCCCAGGTAGACGAGCTGGTCGAGCACCGGCTGCTTGGGGTAGAGGCCCCGCTCCTCCGGCATGTAGCCGAACGTGCGCCGGTCGCCTGCGGTGATCGGTCGGCCGTCCCAGAGCACCTCGCCGCTCGTCGGCGCCAGCACCCCCATGATCATCCGCATCGTCGTCGTCTTGCCGGCGCCGTTGCCTCCGACGAAGCCGGTGAGCAGCCCCGGGCGCACGGTGAACGTCACGCCGTCGACCGCCCGCACCTGCCCGAACGTCCGGGTCAGTCCGCGCACCTCGACGCCGCCTGCGGGTGAGCCCGGTGGGTGCGCCGTGCCCGTGTCCCCATGTCCGGTCCGGTGGTCCGGCCGGTGGTCGGTGTCCCCGAAAGTGGTCATGCCTCCACGCTAGGCCGGGCGGGTGCCGGAGGGATCACCCTGGAGACGGAACGTCGGGGTCCCCCGCGCGGATGAGCCCGGCCTCGTACGCGAGGACGACGGCCTGGACGCGGTCGCGCAGGTGCAGCTTGGACAGCACGTTCGACACGTGCGTCTTGACGGTCGCCTCACCG
>JAEXXY010000228.1 GCA_023451855.1 Actinomycetes bacterium | reverse complement strand
AGGCACCACGTCGATCACGATCTCGGGCCCCGACGTCGAGCGGCAGGACGAGGTCCTCACGCCGGAGGCGCTCGCCTTCGTCGCCGACCTGCATGGGAGGTTCGCCGCACGCCGCGACGAGCTGCTCGAGGCGCGCGCCCGCCGTCGTGCGCAGATCGCCGGCGGCGACGGGCTCGACTTCCTGCCCGGGACGGCCGACGTGCGCGCCTCGGAGTGGACCGTGCCTCCTCCGGCGCCCGGCCTCGAGGACCGCCGGGTCGAGATCACCGGCCCGACCGACCGCAAGATGTCGATCAACGCGCTCAACTCCGGCGCGAAGGTGTGGCTGGCCGACCTCGAGGACGCCAACACGCCCCACTGGGCCAACGTCGTCGGCGGCCAGGTCAACCTCCGCGACGCGGTCCGCGGCACCATCGCCTTCACCGACCCCGCCGGCAAGGAGTACACCCTCCGCGACGCCGGGTCCGCCCCGGTCATCGTGCCGCGCCCGCGCGGATGGCACCTCGACGAGGCCCACCTGCTGCTCGACGGCCGGGCCGCCGTCGGCGCGCTCGTCGACTTCGGGCTCTTCGCGTTCCACAACGCCCGCGAGCTCGTCGACCGGGGGCGCGGCCCGTACTTCTACCTGCCGAAGACGGAGTCGCACCTCGAGGCGCGCCTCTGGAACGACGTCTTCACGCACGCCGAGCAGGTGCTCGGCCTGGCCCCCGGCACCATCCGCGCCACGGTGCTCATCGAGACGATCACCGCCGCGTTCGAGATGGACGAGATCCTCTGGGAGCTGCGCGAGCACGCCGCCGGGCTCAACGCCGGCCGCTGGGACTACCTCTTCTCGGTCATCAAGAACTTCCGCGACGCAGGGCCCGCGTTCACGCTGCCCGACCGCAACGACGTGACGATGAACGCGCCGATGATGAAGGCCTACAGCGACCTGCTCGTCGCCACCTGCCACCGCCGCGGGGCGATGGCGATCGGCGGCATGGCGGCCTTCATCCCGAGCCGTCGCGACGCCGCGGCCAACGAGCGCGCCTTCGCCAAGGTCCGCGAGGACAAGTCGCGCGAGGCCACCGCCGGCTTCGACGGGTCCTGGGTGGCCCACCCCGACCTCGTGCCACTCTGCGCCGAGATCTTCACCGAGACCCTCGGGGACCGCCCGAACCAGCTCGATCGGCAGCGCCCCGACGTGTCCGTCACGTCGGCCGACCTGCTCGACGTCGCAAGCACCCCGGGCGAGCGAACCCTCAACGGCCTCCGCGGCAACGTCGCGGTCGGCATCCAGTACGTGCACGCGTGGCTCTCGGGCAACGGGGCCGCGGGCATCAACAACCTCATGGAGGACGCCGCCACCGCCGAGATCTCCCGGTCACAGGTGTGGCAGTGGGTGCACAACGACGTCACGCTCAGCTCGGGCGAGACGGTCACGCGTGCCCTCGTCGAGGACGTCGTCGAGCAGGAGTTCGCCGGCCTGCGCGGCCGCGTCGGTTCCGACGTGTTCGACGCGGATCCGCTGTGGGACAGGGCCCGTCAGCTCTTCGTGGAGTCGGCGCTTGCCGACGACTTCCCCGACTTCCTCACCCTGCCGGCCTACGAGGCGCTGCTCGCGGACGAGCGGTCCTGAGGTTCTCCTCCACGCGACAGCGGGGACCCCGTCACCGACGGTGTTCCCGCTGCGTCCATCCCCGGAGCCGACCTACCCCTTGACCCGGTCGCCGCCGACCCACACGCCGGCAACGTGACCGGGCGTCGCGAGGGCGAAGGTCTTGGCGAGGGCGTCCTCGGCGTCCGACGCGTGCCGCAGCCCGACCTCGAGCGGGTCACCGACCGGAGGGCGCACCCAGACGGCGTCGAACTGGCGGCCCACCGACAGGTCGCCGACCTCGTGGTCGAGCCCGAGCGCCAGGGCCCCGGCGCGGGTGGCGAGGAAGAGCAGGTCGGGTGAGGCGAGCGGAACGCCGGCCGGGCCGAGTAGCTGCTGCATGAAGTAGGCCTGCAGGCCCTCCTTGAAGAGGGAGAAGCCGGTGCCGGCGCCGACGTCCGAGCCGAGGGCCACGCGGACCCCGTGCTCCGCGTGGGCCCGCAACGGGAAGAGCCCGCTGCCCAGGGCGGAGTTGCTCGTCGGACAGTGTGCGACCGAGGCGCCTTGTGCGGCAAGGAGGCTCAGCTCACGGTCGGTCGGGTGGACGTTGTGCGCCAGCACGGTGCTCGGCCCGACCAGGCCGTGCCGGTCGTAGGTGTCGACGTAGTGGTCGGCCTCTGCGAACAGGCGCGCCACCTCGGCGATCTCGGCCTGGTTCTCGTTGACGTGCGAGGTGAACCACGTGCCGGGGACGTCCTTCATGACCGACGCGCACGCATCGAGCAGGTCGTCGCCGGCGGAGTAGGAGAAGCGCGGGGTGACGGCGTACCGCGTGCGGCCCCGGCCGTGCCAGCGTCGGGTCAGCGCCACCGACTCCTCGTAGGCACGCTCGGGCGTCGAGAGCAGGGCCTCGGGCAGCGAGCGGTCGCTGACGACGAGCCCGGAGGTGACGCGCAGCCCCACGCGCTCGACCTCCTCGAAGAGGACGTCGACCGCGCCCGCGAAGTGGGAGCCGAAGACGAGCGCCGTCGTGGTTCCCGCGCCCACGAGGCCGCCGACGAACTCCGTGGCGACCTCGCGGGCGTAGTCGACGGACGCGAGGCGGGTCTCCTCGGGCAGCGCGCAGCGGTCGAGCCATTCGAGCAGCGGCATGCCGAGCGCGCCGATGGCGCGCACCTGCGGGAAGTGGACGTGGGTGTCGACGAGGCCGGGCAGCACGAGCCCCTCACGCAGGTCGACGATCTCGTCGTCGGGGTGCGACGCGCGCAGCTCGGCTGCGGGACCCCGTTCGGTGATGACCCCGTCGACGACCCGGAGGGCGGCACCGGCCTCGGCGCGCAGGCCCACGCCCGAGGGGGCCGTGGCGTCGGGGGTGTCGAGGAACGTCCCGAGGAAGAGGGTCATGCCCGCACCTCCCCGGTGGATGCTCCGCTCGAGGTCCCGGCCGGCCGCGCGGCTGCGGCCTCTGCGCGGAAGACCTGCACGAGCCGGGCGGCGACGCTCACGGCGATGGTGGCGGGGTCCTTGCCCGCGATGCCCGGCAGCCCGATCGGCGTCGTGATGCGTGCGAGCGCGGCGTCGTCGTGGCCCTCGCGGCGCAGGAGAACCTCGAACCTGCGCCACTTGGCGCTCGACCCGATGAGCCCGATCGATCCGAGGTGCGCGCAGCGCAGCGCCATGTCGCACAGTGCGGCGTCCTCGGCGTGGTCGTGGGTCATGACGAGCACGTGCGTGCCCGGCGGCACCTGGCCGAGGACGACCTCGGGCACGGGGGAGTGGTGCACGTGGACGCGTGCCACGGCGTCGGACAGGCAGGTGAGCCGGGCGGGCTCGACGTGCTCGGCCCGCGAGTCCACGAGGTGGAGCTCGAGGTCGTGCCGGGCCAGGATGCGGGCGAGCTCGAGGCCGACGTGGCCGACGCCGAAGATCGCGACGGCGGGCAGGACGGGCAGTGGCTCGAGCAGGAGGGTCACCTCGCCGCCGCAGCACTGCTGGCCGTGCTCGCTCGGCGCCTTGTCGCTGAGCGACATCGTCAGCGTCTCCGGCGCGGCCGCCCTCGTCGTGAGCAGCTCGCGCGCCCGGGCCACCGCTGTGGCCTCGAGGTTGCCGCCGCCGATGGTGTCCCACTCGGCGT
>JAEXXY010000101.1 GCA_023451855.1 Actinomycetes bacterium | reverse complement strand
GCAAGCTCGAGCTTCTGCTTGCGGACCTGGTTGACCTTCTGGGCGATGTCGTCGTCGTTCGTGTAGTAGTAGATGAGCTCGAACGGCTTGTCCGGACCGTAGCCGGCGTCGGCGAGCATCTTCTTGGCCTTCTCGGCGTCTCCGTCGCCCTGGCCGTTCATGCCGTCGACGACGTAGTTGAGGTGGCCCGGGATCTGCGGCGGGATGATCGTGCTGGCCGGGGTGAACGAGTGCGAGGTCTCGCCACCGGCCTTGTGGATCGAGTCGAACGGCCACGCGGCGGCGATCGCCTTGCGGACCGGCATCGGGATCTTCGTGGCGTCCATGTTGACCATGAGCACGCACGAGGACGGGCCCTCGACGAACTGGGACTTCTTGTCACCCTCGATCTGCGGGATGAGCGAGGAGTCGATCGCGTCCCAGTTGAGCGTCGTGGCGTCGTCGCCGTTGGAGGCGAGGACGGCCGTCTGCGTCTTGATGGTGTCGACGCCCCACTTGAAGTGGAAGCCGTCCGGGTAGTTGTTGCGCGCCGCGTCGGAGTTGGCGTCCCAGTTGGGGTTGCGCTTGAGCGTCAGCTCGGTGCCCGGGGTGTACTTGTCGAACATGTACGGACCGGTGGCCAGCGGGTGCAGCTGGTAGTCGGCCTTGGTGTCCTTGGCCTCGGGGATCGGCGTGAACTGGTTGAACGAGACGAAGTACGGGAGCGTCTCGAAGCGCTTCTCGAGGTGGAAGACGACGGTCTTGTCGTCGGGGGCCTCGACGCCCTTCCAGTTCTTGTCACCCTTGTAGGGGCCCTGGTAGTCCGCACCGCCCTTGAAGAACTCGCGCTGGTACGTCGGGCCGTTCGCGGCGAGGTCGGGGTCGAACGAGCGCTTGGCCGCGAACGCGATGTCCTGGGCCTTGACGGGCGTGCCGTCCTCGTACTTCAGGCCGTCCTTGAGCGTGAACGTCCAGGTCAGGCCGTCCTCCGACTGCTTGCCGAGGTCGGTCGCGAGGTCCGGGACGAGGACCATCTTGCCGTTCTTCATCATGAACGTCGTCAGGCTGCGGTTCGTCAGCGAGAAGATGACGGCCGTGTCCTGGTAGAACTGGTCGCTCGGGTCCATGTTGGCGGGCGTCGAGGAGTAGGCAACCGTGAGGATGCCGCCCTTCTTCGCGCCGGGGACGGCCGGGGCCGGGCCCTTGGCGTTCGGGTCGAGCGCAGCAGACGCACCCTCGACGGCACCGTTGCCCGCACCGTTCGTGCCACCGGCACCACCGTTGTTGGCTGCCGGAGCGCCGCAGGCCGCGACAAAGCCGAGGGAAGCCGCAGCTCCCACGGTCAGGACTTTGGTCCAGCGCATTGTTGTTTGCTCCCTTTTGTGCTTGTCCCGGCGCTTTGCCGGGGACATCTGAGGACCGAAACCGGGTGGGTTATCGGCGACTGGAGGGGTCGAAGGCATCGCGGATCGAGTCGCCGAGCAGCGTCAGGGCGAGGACGAGCAGCGACAGCGCGATGACCGAGGGCCACAGCCACAGCGGATAGGTGGCGAAGAGGTTCTGGGCATCGGAGATGGTCCGGCCCCACGAGGCGGTGGGCTCCACGAGGCCCACGCCGAGGTAGCTGAGGGTGGCCTCGTAGGTGATGTAGGCCGGGACGGCGATCGAGGCCGAGACGATGATCGGGCCGACGAGGTTCGGCAGGATCTCCCTGAAGAGGATCTGGCGGGTCGGCACGCCGATGGCGCGGGCCGCCTGGACGAACTCCCGCTCGCGCAGGCTCGTCACCTCACCGCGCACGAGTCGGGCCAGGCCCATCCAGCCGAAGACGAACAGCACGCAGATCAGCACGACGAAGCGGATGCGGGACGTCTGGTCGTTGGTGAGGTCGCTGCCGCTGGCGACGCTCTTCTGCACCAGCGGGACGATCGCGATGATGAGCAGCAGGATCGGCAGCGACAGGAAGAAGTCGATGACCCAGGAGATGACCCGGTCGGTCGCCCCACCGAGGTAGCCGGCGAGAAGGCCGAGCGCGACGCCGAGGAACGTCGAGACGGTCGCGGCGACGAAGCCGATGATGAGCGAGGGCTGGGCGCCGTAGGCCCAGCGGGCGAAGAGGTCACGGCCGAGGCGCGGCTCGACGCCGAGGAAGTGGGCCGAGCTCATCCCCACGGTCGGAAGGCCGTTGATGTCGACGAGCTCGGTGTGGATCGTGTACGGGTCGGCCGGGGCCTTGGTGATCGGGTCGATCGCCTCGAGCTTGGTCAGCAACGGCGCGAAGATCGCGACGAGGATGAAGAAGATGATGATGATGGCGCAGACGATCGCGACCTTGTCCTTCTTGAGCCGGTCCCAGGCGACCTGGCCGGGAGAGCGACCCGTCCTCACCTTCTTTCGGGTCGGCTCCTGAGGGGTCGTCTCGTCGGGCGTCTCGGTCAGCGTCGCAGCTGCAGAGCCCGGCATGGCGTTCAACGCGTCGTCTCCATCCTTGTGGGATTCCCTTCACCGGCGAGATCACTCGCCGGCCCCGGAGGAGACGCGCGGACGAGCCGTTCCACCCCCTGCGGGACGACGTCACCCTGCCACACGCCAACCCGGCGTCCAAGCGTCGAGACGGTCATGGTTGACAAATCGTTACCAGCCGCCGATTAGCCGCAACATCGTCCGGGCCGGGGCGTGGAGGGCTGGACATTCGGCCTTTCGAGCCGGCCGGACGCCACAGGCGTCACGCCTGCAACACGCCTGCGCGACGCCGCGGAACCATGGCGTGTCGCTCCTGTCGACGCTACTCGTCGCGTCCCTCAGGAGCGACGCGTGCGGCCCAGCCGGCCGGCGAGCCACTCCCAGCGCGAGCGCAGCCGCTCCTCGAACCCGCGGTCGGTGGGCTGGTAGTAGCTGACGGTGTCGTGGAGGTCGTCGGGCAGGTACTGCTGGCGCGCGACGGCGTCGGGCTCGTCGTGCGCGTACACGTAGCCGGCACCGTGACCGAGCCGCTCGGCCCCGGCGTAGCCGCTGCCGCGCAGGTGCGGCGGCACGGCTCCCCCGCGGCCGGCCCGGATGTCGGCGATCGCCGCGTTGATGCCGGCGTAGGCGGCGTTCGACTTCGGCGCGAGCGCGTTGTGCACGACGGCCTGCCCGAGGATGATCCGCGCCTCGGGCATGCCGATCTGGGCGACCGCGTGCATCGCAGCGACGGCGGTCTGCAGTGCGGTCGGGTCGGCCATGCCGACGTCCTCGCTCGCGGAGATGACGATGCGTCGGGCGATGAAGCGGGGGTCCTCACCGGCCTCGAGCATCCGGGCCAGGTAGTGCAGCGCCGCGTCGACGTCGCTGCCGCGCATCGACTTGATGAGGGCGCTGGCCACGTCGTAGTGCTGGTCGCCGGCACGGTCGTAGCGCACGGCCGCCTGGGCCACCGCCTGCTCGACGTGGGGCAGCGTGATCGCCACCGGGTCGTCGTCGGTGCGCCCGGCGGGCTGGGCGTCGAGCGCGACACCGGCCGCGGCCTCGAGCGAGGTCAGCGCCCGTCGCGCGTCACCCCCGGCGATCCGCACGAGGTGCTCGAGGGCGTCGTCGTCGAGGGTGTGGGCGCCGTCGAAGCCGCGCTCGTCGTCGAGGGCCGCGCGGAGCAGGTCGGCGACGTCGTCGTCGGGCAGCGAGCCGAGCGTCACGAGCACCGAGCGCGACAACAGCGGCGAGATGATGCTGAACGAGGGGTTCTCGGTGGTGGCGGCCACGAGGATGACGGTGCGGTTCTCGACGCCGGGCAGCAGGGCGTCCTGCTGGGCCTTGGTGAAGCGGTGGATCTCGTCGAGGAACAGGACGGTCTGGCGGCCGTAGAGGTCCCGCTCGCGGGCGGCGGAGTCCATGACCGAGCGGACGTCCTTGACGCCGGCGGTGACGGCCGAGAGCTCGACGAAGCGCCGGTCGGCGGCCGTGGCCACGAGGTGGGCCAGGGTCGTCTTGCCCGTGCCGGGCGGCCCCCAGATGATCGCCGACAGCGGCCCGGCCGCACCGCCCGATCCCTCGATGAGCCGGCGCAGCGGGCTGCCCGGGCGCAGCGACTCACGCTGGCCGCGCACCTCCTCGATGGTCCGCGGGCGCATCCGGACCGCGAGCGGGGCCGTCCCGGCCGAGGCAGGCAGGTCGGCGCGCTCGGCCGCCGCGGCGGACCCGAAGAGGTCGTCGGAGCTCACTGTGGAACCCTATCCGTGTGTCCGGACCCTCGATCGCGGGCGGCAGTCCGCCCTCGCGCCTCGCCCGGCTCGGCCGGGCCATCGCCCACCACCCGCGCCGGTGGGTCGCCGCCTGGGCCGTCATCGCCCTCACGTGCTTCGCGGTGGCCGTCGGCGGGGTGACCGGCGAGTCCCTGTTCGAGCGCCTGCACTCCGGCGCCCCGACCGTCGACTCGGAGTCCTCCCGGGCCCGCGACGTCATCGAGGCGAACCAGCCGGCGCTCGACACCCTGACCCTCCAGGTGAACGGCGCCGACCTGACGGACGCCGCGGTCGTGCGTGCCGGGGCCGACGCCACGTCGAAGGTGGCGCAGCTCGAAGGCGTCAAGGCCGTTCGCTCACCCCTCTTGTCCCCCAAGGGACTTCGCGACCCAGCGGTCGCGCCGTTGCTGAAGGGCGGGACGCCGTCCGCCGGCGGGTTCGTCACCGTCGTCGACTTCGAGCCCGGTCTGTCGAAGCAGGCCCAGGACGACGCCGAGGCAGCCGCCGAGACCGCGCTGCTCCACGTCGCCACCGTGATGGACGCCAAGGGCTCGGTGGGCAGCGCGAACAAGATCATCAAGGCCATCACCGGCACCGTCGAGCGCGACCTGCTCCGCGGCGAGGGCATCGCCCTGCCCCTGACGTTCCTCGTCATGCTCTTCGTGTTCGGCGGGTTCGTCGCCGCGGGCATGCCGATCGTCGGCGCCGTGGTGTCGATCGGCGGCGCCCTCGTGTCGCTCTTCGGCTTCTCGCACGCCGTCGAGCTCGACGCCACCGTCGTCAACATCGTCACCCTGCTCGGCCTCGGCCTGTCGATCGACTACGGCTTGCTCACCGTGAGCAGGTTCCGCGAGGAGCTCGCGCACCGCGACCACGAGGTGCCGACGCGCGAGGAGGTCACCCGCGCCGCCGAGCGCACCGTGGCCACCGCGGGGCGCACCGTGCTCTTCTCCGGCCTGACCGTGGCCATCGCGCTCGCCGGCCTGCTCGTCTTCGAGGCCTCGATCATGCGCGCCATCGGCGTCGCCGGCGTGAGCGTCGTCCTCGTCGCCATGGTCGTGGCCGTCACGCTGATCCCCGCACTGGCCGTGCTCGGCGCGAAGCGACTGGCGCGCAGGGCCGTAGAGCGACCGAGCGACGTCGGAGCGTTCTCCCGCCTGGCCTCCGGTGTGCAGCGTCGACCGGGTCACGTCATCCTCGGTGTCGTCGCCGTCCTCGTCATCCTGGCGCTGCCCACGCTGTCGATGAAGCTGACCGCGTCGGGCACCGAGCTGCTGCCCAGGGACGCCGAGCAGCGCGTCTTCTTCGACGCCCTGGCCCGCGACTACCCGCCACTGGCCACGCCGGAGGTCACCGTCGTCGCGGCGTCCCCCGACCGGGCGGCCGTCACGTCGTGGGCGCAGGCGTTCTCGTCCTCCCCCGGCGTCGAGGGCCTGACCGTGACGCCGCTCGGAGCCGACCACCAGCGCGTCGACATCCGCATGGCCGGACCACCGACTTCCGACAACGCGCAGGACCTCGTCTCCGAGATCCGTTCCACCCCGGCGCCTTTCGAGACCCTGACGACGGGGCAGGCGGCCGGGCAGATCGACTTCCTCCACTCGATGGCGGCGCGCGCCCCGTACGCCGTGACGTTCGTCGTGTTCGGCACGCTCGTGCTGCTCTTCCTCATGACGGGGTCGGTCATCATCCCCGCGAAGGCGCTCCTCATGAACGTCGTGTCGCTGGGTGCGGCGCTCGGCGTCGTCGTCTGGATCTTCCAGGACGCCCACCTCGACCGGCTGCTCGACTTCAGCTCCGTGGGCGCCGTCGAGTCGATGGTCCCCTTCCTCGTCCTCGCCTTCGGTTTCGGCCTCTCGATGGACTACGAGGTCTTCCTGCTCTCGCGCATCGTCGAGTTCCACCGCGCCGGGCACGACACCGACCGAGCGGTGTCGCTCGGGCTGCAGCGCACGGGCCGGATCATCACGAGCGCAGCGCTGCTCATCGTCATCGTCTTCGCCGGCTTCGTCGCCGGCGACATCCTCATCATCAAGGAGATGGGGGTGGCCCTCGTCGCCGCGATCGCCATCGACGCGACGCTCGTGCGCATGCTGCTCGTGCCGGCGACGATGACGCTGCTCGGCCGGGCCAACTGGTGGGCGCCCGCCCCGCTGCGCCGCCTCCACGCCCGCTTCGGGATCTCCGAGTGAGCGGCGGTTGCCGGCCCGGTGTCGTCGCCTGCGGCCGCGTGGACGGCATCGCGGAAGGTCACGGCCACCCGGCCCTCGTCGACGCGTCGGGCGGGCAC
>JAEXXY010000099.1 GCA_023451855.1 Actinomycetes bacterium | reverse complement strand
GGCCAGGCCCTCGCGCCGGTCGGCCGCAGCGCGGGAGGCGCGCGCCAGCCGGGAGGTCTCCTCGGCGTGCCGGCGCTCGGCGTCGTTGCGGGTGAGGACGGCCTCCTCGAGGGCGTTGCCGGCCTCCTCGATCTCGGCGAGGAGGATCTCCTCCTGCTCGCGGACCGTCGCGGCCTGGGCCCGCAGCTCGTCGGGGTCGCGGGTCGGGCCCGCGTCGTCGCCGGCGTCGTCCTCGGACAGCAGGCGCACGCGCTCGGCGGCGAGCGAGCGCGTCGAGGCCATCCGCTCGACGAGACGGCCGAGCGACACGTACTCGTCCTGGGCGCGGCTGAGGCGCGGGCGAGCCGCCTCGGCCTCGGCCTCGAGGGCCGACAGGCGCGTCGCGAGGTCGGCCATCGCCTCCTCGACCTCGGTGCGGCGGGCGATGAGCGCGGACTCGTCGGCCACCTCCTGCTCGAGCGTGGACCTCAGCTGCACGAGGTCGTCGGCGAGCAGGCGCAGCCGCGCGTCACGGGCGTCGGTCTGGATGACCGCGGCACGGCGCGCGGTCTCGGCCTGGCGGCCGAGCGGGCCGAGCTGGCGGCGGATCTCGCTCGTAAGGTCCTGGACGCGGGTGAGGTTGGCCTCCATCGTCTCGAGCTTGCGCAGCGCGCGCTCCTTGCGCTTGCGGTGCTTGAGGACGCCGGCGGCCTCCTCGATGAAGCCGCGGCGCTCCTCGGGCGTGGCCCGCAGGACGGTGTCGAGCTGGCCCTGGCCGACGATGACGTGCATCTCGCGCCCGATGCCGCTGTCGGAGAGCAGCTCCTGGACGTCGAGCAGGCGGCAGGGCGTGCCGTTGATGGAGTAGTCCGAGCCGCCGTTGCGGAACATCGTCCGCGCGATCGTGACCTCGGTGTAGTCGATGGGCAGCGCGCCGTCGGAGTTGTCGATCGTCAGGGCGACCTCGGCACGGCCGAGCGGCGCCCGACCGGCGGTGCCGGCGAAGATGACGTCCTCCATCTTGCCGCCACGCAGCGACTTGGCGCCCTGCTCGCCCATGACCCAGGCGAGGGCGTCGACGACGTTGCTCTTGCCCGAACCGTTGGGGCCGACGATGCAGGTGATCCCGGGCTCGAGCCGCATGTGGGTCGCCGAGGCGAAGGACTTGAAGCCCTTCAGGGTGAGGCTCTTGACGTACACGGAAGAGACGATCCTTTGTGGTCCAACCGACGGCGATCCCGGTCAGAGTACTAGCCGCGCGGCTCGACCCCGGGGAGGCGAGCCGTAGGTGGTCCGGAGGGCCGGTCGCGCCTCCCGCGTAGCGTGGCCTCGTGAGCGCCCACCACGAGCCCGACACCCGTGCCGAACCGCACGCCGTGACCTCCCTCGAGCGCCTCCTCGAGGTGTACCCGCTCGAGGCGGCCGCCACCTCGATCGCCAAGGAGTCGGCCGTCCTGCTGCCGAGCCACCAGGAGGTCGTCGCGGCCTCGCCGTTCGTCGTCGTGGCGACCGTCGGGCAGGGCGGCCTCGACCAGTCGCCCCGCGGCGACGCCCCGGGGTTCGTGCGGGTCCGCGACGAGCGGACCCTCGTCATCCCGGACCGCCGCGGCAACCACCGCCTCGACACGCTGCGCAACGTCGTCGCCGACCCGCGGGTGGGGCTGATCTTCCTCGTGCCCGGCATCGGCGAGGAGCTGCGGGTGCGCGGCACCGCGGTCGTCTCGACCGATCCGGACGAGCTGTCCCTGCACGCGGTACGGGGGGTGCTGCCGGCGTCGGTGCTCGTCATCACGGTCGAGCGCGTCTACTTCCAGTGCGCCCGGGCCATCAAGCGCAGCCGGCTCTGGGACCCGGCCTCGCACGTCGAGCGCAGCGCCGTGCCGACGGCCGGACGGATGACGCGTGAGGCCGGCGGGTTCGGCTCCCACGCCGAGGCGGTCGCCTACGACGAGGCCCTCGACGCGCGCCAGGACGCGACGCTCTACTGACGCGACTGACGCGACCGACGCGACCGACGCGACCGACGCGACGGGCGCGTCACTCGTCGCCGTTGGCGATGCGCTCGTGGTGGTGGATGACCTCGGCGATGATGAAGCCGAGGAACTTCTCGGCGAACACCGGGTCGAGGCCGGCCTCGTCGGCGAGCACCCGCAGCCGGGCGATCTGGCGCTCCTCGCGGGCCGGGTCGGCCGGCGGCAGGTGCCGCTCGGCCTTGAGGACGCCGACCTGCTGGGTGCACTTGAAGCGCTCGGCGAGCAGGTGGATGAGCGCGGCGTCGATGTTGTCGATGCTGCTGCGCAGGCGCACGAGCTCGGCGGGGGTCGCGTCGTCGGCGGTCGGGGACGGCTGCTCGCTCACGCCGTCAGCCTAGGTCGGTCACCGTTCGACGAAGCCGTCGGTCCCGTCCTTCGGGACGGCCTCCTGCCGGACGACGGACTCGACGTGCCCGGGTCGGCGTGTCGTCGTGGGCTCCTCACGGAGCAGCTCCTCGAGCCGGTCGACGGCGCCCGCCGGACCCTGGGCGACCACCTCGACGCGACCGTCCGCGGTGTTGCGGGCGTGCCCGACGAGACCGAGCTCGAGGGCCCGGGCGCGCGTCCACCACCGGAAGCCGACGCCCTGCACCCGGCCCCGGACGAACATCCTCGCGCGCACCGTTCCCGCCATGGCGCCACGGTACGGCCCGGTCCGACGCGCTGTCCGACGGCCCGTCCGACGACCCGTGTCCGGACGGCCCCGCGGCGGGGTATGCAGGCGGGTTGCCCGCGTGGCGTCGCAACGACGTCACCATGCGTCCCTATGCTCACTCCAGGCACGAGCGATGACTCCACTCACCGCGGCCCCACGAGGAGGCGACGTGGCGACGTCGACGATGAACAGGGCAAGGGACCGGTCGGCCGACCGGCCGGCGGTCGACGACGCCTCGGCGCGGACCCCCGGTGGGGCACGGCGCCCCAGCCACGGCTCCGCTGGCCCCGGGCGCATCGAGGGCCTCGACGGCCTGCGCGCCCTCGCCATCGCCGGTGTCCTCGTCTACCACCTCGACCCGGCGTGGCTGCCGGGCGGCTTCCTCGGCGTCGACGTCTTCTTCGTCGTGTCCGGGTTCCTCATCACGACGCTCCTCGTGCGCGAGCACGGGCGCACGGGCCGTATCGCCTTCGGGCAGTTCTGGCTCCGGCGGGCCCGGCGGCTGCTGCCGGCCCTCGTCCTCTGCGTCGTCACGAGCGTGCTCATCGCGCGGCTCGTCAGCCAGGACCTCCTCGTGCACGTCGGCCGCCAGATCGCCGGCGCCCTGACGTTCTCGACGAACTGGGTCGAGATCACGGCCGGCTCGAGCTACTTCGACCAGACCGCGCCGCAGCTGTTCATGAACTTCTGGTCACTGGCCGTCGAGGAGCAGTTCTACCTCCTGTGGCCGGTGCTCACCCTCGGCCTGCTCGCGCTCGGCTCCGCGCGAGTCCGCGTCGGCGCGGCCGTGGCGCTCGGCGGCGCGTCGGCCCTGCTCATGGCGGCGCTCCTGCCCCCCGACGCCGACCCGACCCGGGTCTACTACGGCACCGACACCCACCTCATGGGTCTCATGTCCGGGGCGGCCCTCGCCTTCGCGTGGTCGAGCCCATCCCTCGCGCTGCGCGTCGCGCCCTCGCGCTGGGGCCGCCACGGGGTGTGGGCGGTCCCGGCGGCAGGCGCCGTGCTCGTCGGCGCGATGCTCCTGCTCGACGAGCAGTCGCCGTGGACCTTCCGCGGCGGCATCGTCGTCGCCTCCCTCGCCACGGCGGTCCTCGTGATGGGCGTCCTCGACCGCCGCTCAACCGGACCCGACGCCTTCCAGCGCGTCGTGCGCCACCCGCTCGCCACGTGGGTCGGGGCCCGGTCCTACTCGATCTACCTCTGGCACTGGCCGGTCATCCTCCTCGTCGGCCTCGACAACCCCTCGGCCCCGGGCACGACGTGGCACGGCCTGACGCGCCTCTGGTGCGTCCTGGTGACCCTCGCCCTCGCCGACCTCACCTTCCGCTTCGTCGAGACCCCGTTCCGCACCCTCGGCTTCCGCGGCGTGGCCCGACGCGTCGGTGGCCTGCTCACCGGTCTCACCACCCGCGGCCGGCGCATCGTCGCCGGCGTCGCTGCGGTCCTCGTCGTCGGCACGGCGGTCGTCGTCCTCACCGCACCCGACATGACCGAGACCGCGCGGATGCTCGCCGCCAACGAGGCCGCGGCCGACGCGTCCACCCCGGCCCCCCGCGCGTCGACCACCGGCAC
>JAEXXY010000063.1 GCA_023451855.1 Actinomycetes bacterium | reverse complement strand
CGGCACCCGTTGCCGCGGCGACGCGCGGGAGCGTCGCCATCGCCTCCGAGGTCGGCGGCGACGCCCGCGCGCCCCGCCCGCTCCCGCGGCTCATGCTCGGGGCGACGGCGGCGATGACCGCCGTCGGCCTGCTCATCACGCTGGTCGCCGGGCCGCTGTTCGCCTACACGCAGCGCGCGGCCGAGGACCTCCACAGCCGCAAGCCCTACATCACCTCGGTCCTGCCGCCGGAGGTGCGCCGATGACCCCGCCCGCGTCCTCGCACCGGACTGTGCCGACCGGGCCGACCGGGCCGACCGGGCCGACCGGGCCCACCCCCGCGGTCGAGGGACCCCGCCGTCGACGCCGTACCTTCCAGCCACGGGCCGTGGTGGCCATCGCCGTCGTCTGGGTGCTGCTCTGGGACCGCGTCTCGCTCGGCAACGTCGTCAACGGACTGCTCGTCGGGCTGCTCGTGACCTACGCCTTCCCGCTGCCCTCGATCGACTTCACCGGGCGCGTCCGGCCGCTGCGCGTGACCTGGCTCGGCGTCCGGTTCGTCGGGGACCTCGTCGCGGCCTCGTGGCAGGTCATCCGGCTCGCGTTCGGCCCCGCCCGCCTGCGCAACGCCGTCGTCGGGGTGCAGCTGCGCTCGCGCTCCGACTTCTACCTCACCATCACCGCCGAGCTGGTCGCGCTCGTGCCGGGCTCGGTCGTCGTCGACGCCCGACGCTCGAGCTCGGTGCTCTACCTGCACCTGCTCGACGTCGGCCGCGAGGGCGCCGTCGACGCGGCCCGCCGCAACGTGCTCGCCGTCGAGGCCAGGGTCGTGCGGGCCATCGGCTCCGACGAGGAGGTCGCGGCGCTCGAGGCCGCGGCCGCCGTCGACCCCGACGGCACCGGACGCGTCTCCGCCGAGGGGCGCGTCCCCTCGCACGAGCACCCGGACGAGCCCACCGACCCCGCCACCGGAAGGAGCGACGCGTGAACGCCATCGCCCTCGCCGCCCTCGCGATGCTCGGCGTCGCCGCCGTCATCGTGCTCGTGCGCATCTACCGCGGCCCGAGCAACCTCGACCGGATCGTGGCCTCCGACATCCTCCTCGTCGTCGTCATCGCCGGCGTGGCCCTCGAGTCGGTGCGCCAGCGCACGGCCACCTACCTGCCGCTGCTCATGGTGCTCGGCCTCGTCGCCTTCGTCGGGGGCGTGGCGGTCACGCGGTTCCTCTCCCGTGACCGCGACGACGCCGATGCCACCGACGCCACCGAACGCACCGGCGCCACCGAACGCACCGACACCGCCGACCCGCAGGAGGCGTCGTGACCGGCCCGGCCTGGCTCCTGTCCACCCTCGACGCGCTCGGCGGGGTGTGCCTGCTGCTCGGCGCCTTCCTCTGCCTCGCCGGCGCCGTCGGCCTGGCGCGTTTCCCCGACACCCTGTCGCGGCTGCACGCGGCGACGAAGCCGCAGACGCTCGGCCTGTTCGTCGTGCTCCTCGGGCTCGCGCTGACGCTGCGCACCTGGGCCGCCGTGACCACCCTGCTGCTCGTGGGCGCGACGCAGTTCCTCACCGCACCCGTGTCGGCGCACCTCGTGGGGCGCGCGTCCTACCGCAACGGCAGCGTCGACCGCGACACCCTCGAGGTCGACGAGCTGTCCGAGGCGCTCGAGCGCTCCGGCTGGGACCCCACCCGCTGAGTCGACGGACTCGACTGTCGGACAGCGGCTCTCGCCCTCAGGTGTACTCACAGGAGCGCCAAGGCGGGCTTGACCTCAAGCCGACCTGAGCTCCTACGGTCGGCGCGTGACCCCCTCCGAAAATCGCGTGAGGCCGACCGACCTGCTCCGTAGAGTGGAGCGAGTGATCGCGCTGCCGGACGACCGTCCCCGGACCCCCGACCTGTCGTCGCCGACGGCGTACCTCCGGCGTCTGGCCGGCTACCAGGTGCCCACGCTCCTGCTCGGCGTCCTCTTCGGCGTCATCTGGCTCGTCAGCCAGGCGCTCTTCCCCGCAGCGATGAGCAAGGCGATCGACGAGGGCATCATCGGCGGCGACGGCCGGGCCCTGCTCGTGTGGTCCGGCGCGCTCGTGGGGCTCGTCGTCATCAGCGCGGCCTCGGGCGCGGTCCGGCACCGTTTCGCCGTCGCCAACTGGCTGCAGGGCGCGTTCCGCTCGGCCCAGTTCATCGGACACCAGGCGGCCGACACCGGTGAGGCCCTGACGCGCGCCGTGCCCACCGGCGACGTCGTCGCCACGGTCAGCTCCGACGCCATGCGCATCGGCGGCCTCTACGACGTCAGCGCACGGTTCGCCGGCGCCGTCGTGTCCTACGTCGTCGTCGCGCTCATCCTCCTCGACGCCTCGAAGCCGCTCGGCCTCGTCGTGCTCATCGGCGTGCCCGTCCTCGTCGGCGCGCTCACCTTCATCGTGCGCCCGCTGCAGGCACGGCAGCTGGCCCAGCGCGAGGAAGCCGGCAAGCTCATCGGCCTCGGCGCCGACACCGTCGCCGGTCTGCGCGTGCTGCGCGGCATCGGTGGCGAGCACACCTTCCTGCGCCGCTACGCGACGCAGTCACAGGCGGTCCGCGTCGTCGGCAACCGGGTCGCCGGCTACCAGGCCGCGCTCGATGCGGCGCAGGTGCTGCTGCCGGGGCTGTTCGTGCTCGTCGTCGTCTGGCTCGGGGCGCGCTTCGCCATCGAGGGCCAGATCACGCCGGGCCAGCTCGTCGCGTTCTACGGGTACACGGCCTTCCTCGTCATCCCGCTGCGCACCGCCACCGAGATGGTCGACCGGGCCACGCGGGCCCACATCGGCGCCGGCAAGCTGCTCCGCGTCCTACGCGTCACCCCCGACCAGACCGATGCCGCGGGCGAGCTGCGGCCGCTGCCCGAAGGCCCGGCGCGTCTCGTCGACCCGACGAGCGGCGTCGCGGTCCGACCCGGCCTGCTGACCGCCGTCGTGTCGGCCCGGCCGGAGGAGTCCGCCGCCCTCGCCGACCGGCTCGGCCGGTTCGGGC